>NZ_JBFTLU010000114.1:0-11521 GCF_056396605.1 Pseudomonas sp. 05T35 | reverse complement strand
GGCTCACGCGCACCACGTCCTGCTCGATGATCGGACCGGCGTCCAGCTCTTCGGTCACGTAGTGGCAGGTCGCGCCAATCAGCTTCACGCCACGCATCGACGCCTGGTGGTACGGCTTGGCACCGACGAACGATGGCAGGAAGCTGTGGTGAATGTTGATCACCTTGTGGGCGTACTCGGTGCACAGTTCCGGCGGCAGGATCTGCATGTAACGCGCCAGCACCACCACTTCGGCGTCGTGCTGTTTGACCAGGCGCGACACTTCGGAAAATGCCGGCTCTTTGTCCTGCGGGTCCACCGGCACATGATAATAAGGAATGCCATGCCACTCGACCATGCTACGCAGGTCGTCATGGTTGGAAATCACGCAGGAGATTTCGCAGTCCAGCTCGTCGCTGTGCCAGCGGTGCAGCAAGTCAGCCAGGCAGTGGGATTCGCGGCTGGCCATCAATACCACGCGTTTTTTCTGCGCGGTGTCGGTGATGCGCCAGTCCATCGAGAACTCTTCGGCGATCGGTGCAAAGGCCTCACGAAACGCCTCAAGGCCGAACGGCAGCGAATCGGCACGAATTTCGTGACGCATGAAGAACCAGCCACTGAGCGTGTCCGAGTGATGGCTCGCTTCAGTGATCCAGCCATTGTGTGACGCCAGAAAGTTACTGACTTTAGCAACGATACCGACGCGGTCCGGGCAAGCAATCACTAGCCGAAAAGTGCGCATGGGGGGAAAACTCCAGAACTTCGCAAAGGCCGCTATTCTAGCGATTGCGCAGCAAAACTGCAGTATTCCTGACACCAAGCCCGGTAATGCACGGCCTCGCCCTACCGATTGGCGGCCTCTGAACGCTCAACAATGTTCTATTGGCGAAATACGCAAGCGGGCTTTTGTGAGTATCTGTGATGAAACCCTGACAAGTTTTAACAGCGGCATGAGGCTTTTTTCGCTGAGCACTCTAATTAAATTAAATAAAAGCCGGCTTAAATGTTTACTTGATGAAACACCCTGACTATTATTGCGCCACTGTACCCTGTCATCCAGCGCCCAACATAAGGTAGTCCTCATGTCCTTGATCAACGAATACCGTGCCACCGAAGAAGCTATCAAAGAGCTGCAAGCCCGTTTGAAGAACCTGTCCCAAGACGACAAACTGCAAACCGAGCTGGAATTCGAAGGCAAACTGCGTACCCTGATGGGCGAATACTCCAAGTCCCTGCGCGACATCATCGCCCTGCTGGATCCAGAGTCCAAAGTTAAAGCGCCACGCGGCGCTGTAAAAACTACCGGCACCAAGCGCGCTCGCAAGGTTAAACAATACAAGAACCCGCACAACGGCGAAGTCATCGAAACCAAAGGTGGCAACCACAAGACTCTGAAAGAGTGGAAAGCCAAGTGGGGCGGTGACGTGGTTGAAGGCTGGGCTACCCTGCTGGGCTAAGCCGCAACCCGCTTCGCAGGTTCATTTGCGAGCACCCAAAAACGCCAGCGTCCGCTGGCGTTTTTTTATGCCCCGCCTTCAGGTATTTGTACAGCTTGTTTCAAAGCTCCAAACGCTTGCGTAATGAGTCGACATACTCGCGCCACTCGTCCAGTACCTGTTGCTGAATCGCTGTAGCACTAAGCGAGCATTGCGCCATTGCCTCATTAAACCCCTGCAAGGTATTCGGCGCGCCCCATCCGGCGTCTGACAAACGTTGCTGACAGAATAATCTCCAGCGCTCGTGCTTCTCGTGACTCAAGGTCTCGGGAAAGTTACGCGCACGATAACGAAATAATAATTCCGGCAAACGTTCATCATCGAACGGCCATTGCTCTTGCGCTAATTGCATCGGGTCCGCATGTCGGACTTGTTCGCATAAACGCCGGTCCCGATCGCCAATGAAGCCGTCGTATAACTGTTGTTCAGGGTCCTCGCTTGGCGTGAAATCCTCGTGGGCATAAATGGCCAGAACTTTATCTCGCCATACTTCTTGTGCGTCACTTAGACGCAGTGCGCGCGCTTCATACTGCGCCATGTCCAGTTGCAGTCGTTGCCGGTCTTCGGCGCGCAACACCGACAACGGTGCCACCACCGGGCAACGGTTGATGTGAATCAGTTTGAGCGGCACCGGTAATTCGCCTTCGGCCAGATCCTCGTGGCGGGTGTACAAACGCTGACGCGAGGTCTCGGCGTCCTGGTCGAGTAGCCCCTGCGGGTCGAGATGCAGGTCGCAGACAATCAGTGCGTTGCGATTGCGCGGGTGCCAGGCCAACGGCAAGACCACCCCGACATAGCTGCGAGCTGCCGAGAAACGCCCCGAGATATGCACCATCGGTTGCAACAGGCGGATCTGATCCATGACCTTCTGCTTGCTGCGCAGCTTGAACAGCCAGTCGTAGAGTTTTGGCTGCTTGTCGCGGATCAACCGCGCCAGGGCAATCGTCGCGCGCACATCGGACAACGCATCGTGAGCCTGGCCATGGTCGATGCCATTGGCGGCAGTCAGGCGTTCGAGTTTCAACGTGACGCGACCGTCCTCTTCAGGCCAGATGATACCGTCCGGGCGCAACGCGTACGCCGCGCGCACCACATCGATCAGATCCCAGCGACTGTTGCCGCCCTGCCACTCCCGCGCATACGGATCAAAGAAATTCCGGTACAGGCTGTAACGGGTCATTTCATCATCGAAGCGCAAGGTGTTGTAACCGGCACCACAGGTTCCGGGGGCTGCTAGCTGCGCATGAACCCGGGTCATGAAGTCGGCCTCACTCAGGCCTTGCTCGGCCAGGCGGCTGGGAGTGATGCCGGTAATCATGCACGCCGCCGGGTGAGGCAGGATGTCGTCACTCGGCTGGCAGTAGAGATTGACCGGTTCGTCGATCTCGTTGAGGTCGAGGTCAGTGCGAATCCCGGCCACTTGCAGCGGACGGTCGCAGCGCGGTGAGATGCCAGTGGTTTCGTAGTCGTACCAGAAGATGGAGGTCACGGGGCGTTCCTGAACTTGAGACGGGCGAAGTCTAGGCGCTCAAGCGCGGCGCCGACCAGCAATCTTGCTATTCAAGCATTTCTCGCCGATACCTTGTCATACATAGTTATGTCGTTAGCGCTGCGAAGGCTGCTAGCATCGAATCAGTATTGAATCCCAACCATCAGGTTGATCATGCGCAAAACTTCAGCACTGCCAAGGATAGCAACGCTGCCCCCGCCACTGGACACGCGGTATCAGGTTGAAACGCCGGAAGGCATCGACCTGCCGCTGCGACCGGCCGGGTTGATGCCCMGTGTGCTGGCGTTTGCCATTGACCTTGGGGTGCGCGGGCTGGTGCTGGGCTTACTGTTTATTGTCCTGGCCTTGCTGGGGAGCGTCGGCATCGGGCTGGGCTCGGTGCTGCTGTTTCTGGTCAGTTGGTGGTACATGGTGCTGTTCGAGGTCCTCAACCAGGGCCGCTCGCCGGGTAAACAGCTGATGGGGCTGCGCGTCGTGCATGACGATGGAACGCCCGTTGGCTGGCCGGCCTCGCTGATCCGCAACCTGCTGCGGTTCGTCGACATGCTGCCCTTCGGCTACAGCCTCGGTGCCATCAGTTGCCTGCAGCATCCGACCTTCAAACGGCTGGGCGATATTGCGGCCGGCACACTGGTGATCTACCGCGAACAAGTGGTCACCCGACCACAGATCCCGCAGGCGCCGGCACTGCACCCGCCCTTTGCGCTGACCCTCAATGAGCAACGCGCGGTGCTGGGTTTCGCCGAGCGTCAGGCGGAACTCTCCAGCGAACGGGTCAATGAACTGGCCAGCATCCTCGCCGAGCCGCTCCACGTTTCACCGTCCCACGCGGTTGCCGAACTCAATGGCATCGCGCGCGGTTTACTGGGGCCGGCATGAAGCAGAGCCTTTTCGAAAATCGCCATCGGACCGAATGGGATCAATTTGCCCAACGGCTCGATTCGCTCGAACGCGGCAAAGCCAATGTCGAGGATTGCACCACGTTCCCCAAGGATTACCGGCGGTTGTGCCAGCACCTCGCGCTGGCACAGGAACGCGGCTACAGCAGCTACCTGATCGACCCTTTGCAACAGTTGGTACTGCGCGGGCACCAACAGCTTTACCGGCATCGTGGCCGGGTCGGCGCCCATCTGCTGGCCTTTGTCCTCGCCGGTTTCCCTCGACTGGTCCGTGAGCAATGGCCTTTCGTGCTGGCTTCAAGCCTGCTGTTTTTCGGCTCGCTGGTGGGCATCGGTTTGCTGGTGTACCTGCACCCCGAGCTGATCTACAGCCTGGTCCCGGCCGAACAGGTTGCCGAGATACAAGGCATGTATGACCCGGCAGCCGGTCACCTGGGGCGCCTGGGTGAACGCGCAGCCAGCGATGACTGGGTCATGTTCGGTTACTACATCATGCACAACATCGGCATCGCCTTTCAGACCTATGCCAGCGGTTTGCTGTTTGGCCTGGGCAGCGTGTTTTTCCTGTTCTTCAACGGTTTGATGATCGGTGCGGTTGCCGGTCACCTGACGCACATCGGCTATGGCGAAAACTTCTGGTCGTTCGTCGTCGGCCATGGTGCCTTCGAACTCAGCGCCATCGCCCTGGCCGGTGCGGCTGGCCTGCAACTGGGCTGGGCGCTGATCGCCCCCGGCCGCTTGCCACGCGGTGAAGCCCTGCGCCTGGCGGCTCATAAAAGCGTCTTGATGATCTGCGGTGTCATGCTGTTTCTACTGCTTGCTGCGTTCATCGAGGCCTATTGGTCATCCCGCAGCGGGCTTGCCCCGCTGGTCAAATACCTGGTGGGCGCAGCCCTCTGGTTAGTGATGGCGACTTACCTGATCGTTGCCGGACGTACACGCCATGCGCCTGAGTGACGCCAGCGTGGTCATTCGCCCTCGTACCTCCTGGGAAGCCATGGACCTCGGCGTTCTGCTGAGCCAGCAACATCGCCGTCTGCTGATGGCCAGTTGGGCGATTGTCACGCTGCCGGTGTTTGCCCTGCTGACCCTGTTGCTGTGGGACTCGCCCTCAACGGCCGTGCTGCTGTTCTGGTGGTTGAAACCGGCGTTCGAACGGTTGCCGCTGTACATCCTCTCGAGCGCCCTGTTCGGCGAAACCCCGACCTTGAGGCAAGCGCTGCGCCAATGGCCGCGACTGCTCAAACCGCAGCTGCTGGCCAGCCTGACATGGCGGCGCTTTGACCTGAGTCGCAGTTTCATCATGCCGGTCGTGCAGCTTGAAGCGCTCAGCGGTCTGGCACGCCAGCAGCGCCTGGCCGTGCTACAACAACGCGATCGCGGCGCAGCACGCTGGCTGACGCTGATTGGTGCACATCTGGAAGCCGCCCTGTGGATCGGCCTGATGGTGCTGTTCTATCTTTTGCTGCCCACGCAAATCAAACTGAACTGGAACTGGCAAACGCTGATCGCCACCGCAGAGCAAGACTGGCTTTGGCTGGACCACCTGATCAATGCGCTCTACGCGCTGATCCTGATCCTGTGGGAACCGATCTACGTCGCCTGCGGTTTCAGCCTGTACCTGAACCGTCGTACCCGACTCGAAGCCTGGGATATCGAACTGGTGTTCCGCCGTCTGCGCCAGCGCCTGAGCAGCGTCGCCGCCTGCCTGCTGATGCTCGGACTACTGTGGTTGCCCACCACGCAGCCACTCTGGGCCGCCGAACCCGCCGACGCACCCGACAGCCCGCGCCTGCTCCAGCAACCGCTGACCAGCCAGGCCGCCAGTAACCGCATCAAGGCCATACTCGACACACCACCGTTCAAGAACCCGCAGACCGTTACCCACTATCGTTTTGGTAAAGACACGCCCGATCAACCTGCCGACACGGAAACACCGGGTTGGCTCAAAGCGTTTTTCGCACTGTTCGACAGCCAGCGCTTCGCCGGCCTGGCGCAGGTCATCGAGGTGCTGCTGTGGGCGAGCGTCATCGGCGCCCTTACGCTGCTGATCTGGCGCTATCGCGGCGGGTTGCGGACCTTGGTCAGCCGCCGTCCAAAACAGCACCAAACGCCCGCACACCCGGCGCCGACCCAGCTGTTCGGCCTTGATCTCGGCCGGGAAACCCTGCCGGACGATATCGCCGCCAGTGTCGAAAGCCTCTGGCCGACCCAGCCCCGCGAAGCCCTCGGGTTGCTCTACCGGGCCTTGCTCAGCCGTTTGCTGCACGACTTCAACCTCCCGCTGAAAACCGCCGACACCGAGGGCCAGGTGCTGGAACGGGTCCAACAGCTACAGGAACCGGCTCTGCAAACCTTCAGCAGCACATTGACGGTGCACTGGCAGAACATGGCCTATGGGCATCGCTTGCCACCGGCGCACCTGCAACAGGAACTGTGTGATGGCTGGCGGGCGTTGTTCGGCCCGGGAGCTTCGCGTTGAATCKGCGCCTGATCCCTGGCCTGCTGATTGCCGGGCTGCTCGCTGCATTGGCTGTTTATCTGTACCAGCAGGCCACGCCCTATCAGGAAGTCATCGACCACGGTCCTTCCCCGGAAGCCCGAGCCAACCCGTACCTGGCGGCCGAACACTTTTTGCGCCAACAAGGGCTGACCGTGACTCACGCCAACAGCCTCGACATCCTGCCGTATCTGGAACCGCATCAGCAGAGCCTGTTACTGCTCGGTGATCGCACCAACATGACCCCGCGCCAGGCCGATCAGGTGCTGAACTGGACCCGGGCCGGTGGACGTTTGCTGTTTGTGGCCGAAGCCTTGTGGAATGAAAAAACCGGCAAGAGCGGCGACCTGCTGCTCGACCGGGTGCAACTGCATCAATCCATGAGCAAGGACCTCAAGGCCCCGCCGCCTGATGCCGAGCCTGATCCGTACCCGAACCTGACCAAACTCTATCTCGAAGACGAAGACGCTCCGGCCTACGCCAGCTTCGATCCGCAGTACCATCTTGAAGACCCGAAAAACCTCGCGCAGTCGTGGGCCAACAGCGCGTTGGCCACTCACATGATGCAACTCGGTTATGGCCACGGTTCCATCACCGTGGTCACCGACGCCGAACTGTGGAAGAACCCGAACATCGGCCAATACGACAATGCCTGGCTGCTCTGGTACCTGTATTCGGACACCGGCGTGACCTTGCTCTTCAATATCGATCACGACAACCTGCTGACCTTGCTGCTGCGTTATTTCCCGCAGGCATTGGTGGCGCTCGTCGCGTTGATCGGCCTGTGGATCTGGCATGCCGGGTTACGTCAGGGCCCCATGCAGGCTCCAGCCTCCAAAGCCCGCCGACAACTACAGGAACACTTGCGGGCCAGTGCAGACTTCATGCTGCGGCGCAACGGTCAGCACAGCCTGCTGCTGGCGCTGCAACACGATGTGCTGCGCCGCGCCCGACACCGTCACCCAGGCTTCGAACAACTCGGCGTTGCCGAACAATGGCAGGTGCTCGCGCGCCTGACCGGCCAACCGACCCGCGCCATCAGCCAGGCACTTGGCCCGCGGCCCGAACAGCAGTTGTCCCGCGCTGAGTTCAGCCGTCTGGTCGCCCACCTGCAAACCCTCAGGAATGCCTTATGAATGACTCCATCGAACCTGCCGGCCAGACCCATGCCGCCCAACAGCGCCAGCGCGCCAGCCAACTGGCGCAAGCCGTGCGCCTTGAATTGCAAAAGGCCGTCATCGGCCAGGACGTGGTCATTGACGATGTGCTCAGCGCACTGATTGCTGGCGGACATGTGCTGCTCGAAGGCGTTCCAGGGTTGGGCAAGACCTTGCTGGTACGCGCCCTCGCCCGCTGCTTCGGTGGCGAGTATGCGCGCATTCAGTTCACCCCGGACCTGATGCCCAGCGACGTCACCGGGCATGCGGTGTACGACCTGCAAACCGAGCAGTTCAAACTGCGCAAAGGCCCGTTGTTCACCAACCTGCTGCTRGCCGACGAAATCAACCGCGCACCGGCGAAAACCCAGGCCGCGCTGCTCGAAGCCATGCAGGAGCGCCAGGTCACCCTTGAAGRCCGCGCCCTGCCCATCGCGCAACCGTTCATGGTGCTGGCGACGCAAAACCCCATCGAACAGGAAGGTACTTACCCCTTGCCCGAAGCGGAGCTCGACCGATTCATGCTCAAGGTGCGCATGGACTACCCCGATGCTGCTCAGGAGCTGAACATGGTCCGTCAGGTCAGCCGCTCGACCCGCGCCGACATGCTCGATGTGCAACCGCTGCGCACCGTCCTGCAAGCCAAGGATGTACTGGCCTTGCAACGGATCGCCAGTGACCTGCCGCTGGATGAACAGGTGCTGGACTACGCCGTACGCCTGGCGCGCACCACCCGCAACTGGCCCGGCCTGACCCTCGGCGCCGGCCCACGGGCGACGATTGCCCTGGTGCGGGTCGCACGGGCACGGGCGCTGCTGCGCGGTGGCGAATTCGTGATTCCGGATGACATCAAAGGCTGCGCGCTGGCCGTGTTGCGCCATCGCGTGCGCATCGCCCCGGAGCTGGACATCGAAGGGCTGGAGGTCGATCAGGTGCTCAGGCAACTGCTCGATCAGGTTCCGGCGCCAAGGATATGAGTATCGCGATCTTGCTGTCACCGCCCCCTGTGGCGAGGGAGCTTGCTCCCGCTCGAKCGCGAAGCGGTCGCAATCAAGCTAATGCGCAATGCCTGAAAAAATGCGCTGGCCGGTTTCAGGACTGCTACGCAGCCCAGCGGGAGCAAGCTCCCTCGCCACAATGGGTAGGTCTTGCAAACAGGTGGGCCGCCCTTTGAAGAATCCCATGCCATGAAACCCACCCGCCTCTTGCTGATCTGGCTCGTCGCCCTGCTGGGCCTGAGCATCGCGCTCGGCACATTAAGGGCGCTGGGTTTCAGCGTTGCACCGAGCCTGTTGTCGATCAACTGGGGCTTGCTGCTGGCGCTTCTAATGCTGGCGCTGCTCGATGCCGTACGGCTCATGCGTCTGCCGTCGCCCCGCGTGCAACGTCAGATGCCCGGCAGCCTCGCGCTCGGACGCTGGAGTGAAGTCCATGTGGAGATTGCGCACGACTATTCGCAGCCACTGAACGTGCAACTGTTCGACCACGTCCCCGACGGCCTGAGTTTCGAACACCTGCCGCAATCGGTCGAACTGCAACCCGGCCAGCACAGCCTGACCAACTATCGCCTGCGTCCTCTGCGGCGCGGCCATTTCAGCTTCGAGCGCTGCGAAATCAACCTGCCCAGCCCCTTCGGCTTATGGTCCGCCCGGCGCTACCTGAACGTCACCGACAGCACCCGCGTCTACCCGGATTTCGCCCGTCTGTACGGCGCGCAGTTGCTGGCCGTCGACAACTGGCTGAGCCAGCTCGGCGTGCGCCAGCGGCAACGGCGCGGGCTGGGTCTGGAATTTCATCAACTGCGCGAATTTCGCGAAGGCGACAGCCTGCGCCAGATCGACTGGAAAGCCACCGCCCKCCAGCGCACACCGATTGCCCGGGAGTACCAGGACGAGCGCGACCAGCAGATCATCTTCCTGCTCGATTGCGGCCGTCACATGCGCAGCCAGGACGGTGAACTGGCGCATTTCGACCATGCGCTCAATGCCTGCCTGCTGCTCAGCTACGTGGCGTTACGTCAGGGTGACGCCGTCGGCCTGAGTACTTTTGCCAACGAACACCCGCGCTACCTCGCCCCGGTCAAAGGCACCGGCCAGCTCAACGTGCTGCTCAACACTGTTTATGACCTCGACAGCAGCCAACGCCCGGCCGACTACCAGGCCGCCGCCAGCCAATTGCTGGCCCGGCAGAAACGTCGGGCGTTGGTGGTGCTGATCACCAACCTGCGTGATGAAGACGATGAAGAACTACTGAGCGCCGTCAAACGCCTGGGCAAACAGCATCGTGTACTGGTCGCCAGTTTGCGCGAAGAGGTACTCGACACGGTGCGCCAAACACCGGTGCAAACCCTGGACGAAGCGCTCGCCTATTGCGGCACGGTGGATTATTTAAACGCCAGAGCCGAACTCCATGAGCGGTTGAGCGCCCATGGAGTACCAGTGCTGGATGTGCGGCCCAGTGAACTGGGCGCGGAGTTGGTGACGCGGTATTTGAGCTGGAAAAAAGCCGGAGTGCTCTAAAAAACTCACCACAATCACATCACCGGCCTGAGGCTACAAATCCTTGCGCCGCAGCCTACAGATCCGCCAGAATCCGCCGGCTTGTGCACCTTGGCCCTGGCTTCTACTGTTCTCGTGTCGCTGCCCATCAGCGATCGGGTTTAGTCGCTCGGACGTTGTACGAAGGTGTACTGCACACCAAATGCTCAGGTATTCCCTATCCCTGAACGTTATGGTGGCTGTGCGCAGGGCGCCCTCGGGCGCGCCGGTTTTCGTACTCCGTCCGGTCGACTAACCTGCGTTCAGCCGCCACCCTTCGTTTAGTCGCGAGGCGGTGGCAGCTCCACCACGGAGTAATAAACATGTTCAAAGCCACACCGAATCCCCCCGAATACGACAACGTCTCCCCCTACGATTCCCCCGACTCGAAAAAGCTCCACGCCGCCGCGCACAAGGCGCTGGACCACTACCTCAAACCCGGCACCGGTAACCCGCGTGACTATGAACGGCGCTCGCTGAAATTCTTCGCCGTGCTCCCCGACATCAACAACGAAGCCTTGATGGCCTACACCTACGAGACGTTCTGCTCGGTGAGCACATTGATCCTCGACCTGTCCGACGACCTGGAAGACAAGCACCGCAACCTGGCGCTGGCGATCCATCAATTGACCGAGCACGGGTTGTTGCTGGTGGAGAAGGCGCTGGATAACGAGTACCCGATCCAGCCGGGATTTACGAGGACTGCGTCCGAACGCGGCCCGCCTCGAACGCAGCCTCGCRGGCTCGGCAGCTGCTACGGGCCTGTGTTTTTGGCAGTGAAGGTGCGAAGAAGGATCAGGCCGAAGCCGGCACCGGGTAAAAACTGAAGTACTGGTGCAAGGCACTCACCAGTTGCCCGTATTCAGGCGGTGCGCGTTGCACCTCGAAACCGGCGTCGTAATGGTGGGGGGTGACGTCTTCACGACACCACAGGCAACGGGCACGCAAGTCGATGACCTGCACACTACCTTCGCTGGCCGGGATTTTCAGGCGCAGGTCGAACGCTGCGCCGACCATCATCGGTAATGGGCAAATCAGCATCAGGCCATCATCGGAGACATTGCCGATAAAGCCGACAGGCTTGTCGGTGATGCTGTTGAACACTCTCAGAAAATACGGCAGTTGATGCCGCTCGATACGGCGGTCAGTGAACAGGCTGTTTATCACGATTAAGCCCCTTGAGCAGGGTCGTACTCATACTTCGGAACGTACCTGCCAGACAGGAGCGCTCTCCCCGATTCCGTTGCCGGTCACAGGTATCAACATGGTTTAGGTTGAACATTCTAAAACACGCTAATCGAAGATTAGCTCAAGGCGGGCACACGCCCAGCCTTTAAATGTCCGGGTATCGACACATTTTTCTGCTCTACCCCCTGTAGCAGCTGCCGAGCCTGCGAGGCTGCGTTCGAGGCGGGCCGCGTTCGGACGCAGTCCTCGCCAACC
>NZ_JBFTLU010000113.1:0-11049 GCF_056396605.1 Pseudomonas sp. 05T35 | reverse complement strand
GTGAACACTCCTCGAAACCCAGCGGTTCGATGAAACCGAGAATCCCATGTTCGCGCAGGATCGGCGCCAGTTCACTCAATGCGGTGCGCAGGCCGGCGCTGCGTTCAGCTTCGTTACGCGGGTCGGCGCGATCATTCAGCGGGCACATCACCAAGCCTTGCGCGCCGCAATCACGGGCATAGGCGGCGAGTTTCAAGGCGTGTGCGCGGCGCTCGTCGTTCCACACATCGAACGGGTACAGCGCATTGATCGACAGCACGCTGATCCCGTTGGCCCGGCACAACTGGCGCACACGCTCGGGCGGCGTACCGTCTTCGATTTCGATGCCCTTGAGGTCGTTGCGGATCTCGATGGCCTCGGCTTTCAGGGCTACCGCCAGCTCAATGAATTCCGGCAGCGACAAACGTGGGGCAACCATACGGTTCAGGGCGAAACGCAGGGGCTGGCTCATTATTCTTGTTCTCCGCACTCAAGGTGTTTATTTGGCAGTGGGCATGCTGAACTCAGGGCCTTTGGCGATGCTGTCCGGCCAGCGCTGCATGACGCTTTTGTAGCGGCTGTAGAAACGAATGCCTTCTTCGCCATAGGCATGGTGATCGCCGAACAACGAGCGCTTCCAGCCACCAAACGAGTGCCAGGCCATGGGTACCGGAATCGGTACGTTGATCCCGACCATCCCGACCTTGATGGTGCGGGCAAACGCCCGGGCAATCCCGCCGTCGCTGGTGAAGCACGACACGCCGTTGCCAAACTCATGAGCGTTGATCAGCGCCACGGCGCTGGCGAAATCTGGCACCCGAACGATGCCCAGTACCGGACCGAAAATTTCCTGCTGGTAGATGCTCATCTCGGTCGTGACCTTGTCGAACAGCGTTGCACCGACAAAGAAGCCATTCTCCGCACCCGGCACCTTGAAGCCGCGGCCATCGACAATCAGCTGGGCGCCCTGGGCCACGCCTTGATCGATGAAGCCTTCGACCTTGGCCTTGTGCTCGGCGGTAACCAGCGGCCCCATGTCGCTGTCGCCCTGCATACCGTTGCCGATCTTCAACTGATCGATCCGCGGCAGCAGTTTGGCAATCAACTTGTCGCCAACATCGCCCACAGCCACCGCAATCGAGATCGCCATGCAGCGTTCGCCGGCCGAACCGAATGCAGCACCAATCAACGCATCGGCGGCCTGATCCAGATCGGCGTCGGGCATCACGATCATGTGGTTCTTCGCCCCGCCCAACGCTTGCACACGCTTGCCACGGGCCGTGGCTTGCTGGTGGATGTACTCGGCAATCGGCGTCGAACCGACAAACGAAATGGCTTCGATGTCCGGGTGCTGCAGCAACGCATCGACGGCGCTCTTGTCGCCCTGTACCACGTTGAACACGCCGTCCGGTAACCCGGCTTCGCTGAGCAGGCGTGCCATCAGCAAACTGGCCGACGGATCACGCTCCGAAGGCTTGAGGATGAAGCAGTTGCCGGTGACCAGCGCCAGTGGAATCATCCACAGCGGCACCATCACCGGGAAGTTGAACGGCGTGACCCCGGCGCAAACGCCCAACGGCTGACGCAGGTTCCAGTTGTCGATGCCACCACCGATGTTGTCGCTGAATTCGGTTTTCAGCAGGTTCGGCGCACCGCAGGCGTATTCGACGATCTCGATGCCTCGCGTCACTTCACCACGCGCATCGGAGAGCACCTTGCCGTGTTCGCGGCTGATGATTTCTGCCAGCTCATTGTGATGACGGTCGAGCAGTTCCTTGAACTTGAACATCACCCGCGAGCGGCGCAGCGACGATTGCTCGGACCAGGCCGGAAACGCCCGCAGCGCCGAAGCCACGGCTTCATCGACGGTTTGCTGGCTGGCCAGCCCGACTCGCGCCTGAATCGCGCCAGTGGCCGGATTGAAGACATTGCTGAAGCGCTCACTGCCAGTGTCCTGCACCTGGCCGTTGAGGTAGTGGCCGATAACCGGGGCATCACTCATTGTTATTGTTCTCCGTCAGTCTTCAGAATTCAGAGGTCCAGCAGCCAGCTGTGCTGCGGATCGTTATGGAACTGCCAGACCCGCTTCGGGCCGGCCATGACATTCAGGTAATACGACTCGTAGCCGTAAGGCACGCTGACCGGGTGATAGCCCTTGGGCACCACCACCAGATCGCTGTTTTCCACGGCCATGGCCTGATCGATAGAACGGTCATCGGTGTAAACCCGCTGAAAAACGAAGCCTTGCGGCGGGTTGACCTGGTGGTAATAGGTCTCTTCGAGAAAGCTCTGGTGTGGCAGGTTGTCGGTGTCGTGCTTGTGCGGCGGGTAGCTCGACGAATGCCCGGACGGTGTACGCACTTCCACCACCAGCAGTGAGTGCGCAGGCTCGGTGTCGGGCAGGATGTCGCAGACGTAACGGGTATTGGCGCCCTTGCCGCGCACGCTGCGCTTCATGCTGTCGGGGGTTATCAGCCGTGGGCCTATGCCTGCCGACGCCGAACCGGGAGCAGCGCACACGGCAATCTGTACATCGCTGAGTGCGACTATCTGCGCCTGACTGCCGGGCGGCAGGTAAGCGGCGAACGGTGATTTGTCTTCGAACACCGATTGGCGGTCGCCGATGTTGCTCCAGTTGAACGCGCCCTGCCCTGGCGCTTCACCGCTGACATCAACCCGACCGCTGAGCAGCACCAGGCACAGTTCTTTATCGCCCGCACTGACCGGCAAGGTTTCGCCGAGGCTCAGGCGGTAGGCGCTGAAACCGACGTATTCCAGCGCTCCGGCGGGTAACTCGACCAGGGTTCGGCCCTTGGCGCTGCTCTTGACCAGCAGGCTCATTGTCCGGTCCTCTGATCGAGCAAGGCGCGCAAGGTCTCGTAACCTTTCTTGGCATAGACATAGCTCGGCGCGACGGCCGGATCCTGTTCGGCCTCGACCACCAGCCAGCCGTGATAATCGGCGGCCAGCAATACGTCGAGCAGCGCGGCAAAGTCGATATCACCGTCGCCCGGCACGGTGAACGTGCCGTTGATGATGCAGTCCGGGAAGCTCCAGAGATGGTTGCGCGCCAGTTGCACCACCGGTTTGCGCACGTCCTTGAAATGCACGTGGCAGATGCGCCCGATGTGCTTGCGCAGCACCTCGAGCGGTTCGCCGCCACCCATGTAGCAATGGCCCGAATCGAACAGCAGGCCGACTTCGCTGCCGGTCAGGGACATCAGCTTATCGATGTCTGCCGGCGATTCGACATACGCGCCCATGTGATGGTGATACGCCAGACGCACGCCCCGGGACAGGGTGAAACGTGCCAGCTCGGTGAGCTTGTCGGCGTATTCCTGCCAGGCCTGCTCGGTGTGAAATCGCGGGCGCTCGACCAGAGGAATCCGCTGGCCCTGGATCGAGTCGGCGACTTCGCCGTAGACCAGCACCTTGGCGCCATTTTTCGCCAGCAACTCGACATGGCTGCCAATGGCCTCGATTTCTTCAGCCACCGAACGCCGCGCCAGGCGGCTGGAGTACCAGCCCGASACCAGCGCCAGGTCGTAAGGCCGCAGCACATCRCCGACSCCYTTGGCGTCCTTGGGAAACTTGCCGTTGAGTTCAAAACCTTCGTAGCCAATGTCCTTGCCTTCGCTCAGGGCAGTGCTCAGCGGCGTTTCCCCACCGAGGGCCGGCAGATCGTCGTTGCTCCAGGAGATCGGGTTGATGCCAATTCGGATAGCGGGCATGGCTGCACCTTTTATTGTTTTTACATAACCATTGAATGTGGCGATGAACCCTGTGGGAGCGAGCCTGCTCGCGATGGGGCCTTCAAGGGCGCCAAAAGCATCGCGAGCAGGCTCGCTCCCACAGGTATCGCATTTCAATCAAAAATCAGTTTCAGGCGCGGGCGGTGCGCCAGGCGTTGATCAGTTCGRCAAACGTGCCCTGTACTCTCTGGATCAGCGCTTCGTCATCGATCTCACCGGCCAGCCACGCTCGGCTCGGCTCCTGGAAAATCGTCCGGCCGACTGCAAACCCTCTGCAGGTCTTGCTCTGGCTCGCTTGCGCAAAGCCTTCGGCCAGCGCTGCAGCCGGTGCATTCAGCCCCAGCAGCACCACGCCTCGGCAATAGGGATCGCGCTCCTGGATCAGCTCGTCGAGCTGTTTCCACTCCTCGCGGCTTTGCGCCTCGATCTTCCACCAGGCCGGGAAAATGCCCAGGTTGTACAGGCGTTTGATCGCGCGATAGAGCACGTCCGGATGCGCTGACGGGTGATCCTTGGGCGGGATGATTTCCAGCAGCAACTCATGGCCGCTGACCTGCGCCGCCTGATACAACCCCTTGATCTGCGCTTCCTGTTCCAGACGCAGCAACGGTTCGTCGTCGGGGTGAAATTGCACCAGGCACTTGATGATTTGTTCCTGCGGCCAGGCGATCAGGTTGCTGCCAATCGAACGACCATGTTCGAAGGCCAGTGGCCGTGAACCCTGCACCTCCACCGGACGCGCCACCCACCAGCCGCGACCGGTGGCGGCATTCAGCGAGTCCTGACCGAAACGCTGGTCAGCCAGCAGACCGACATCCGCCTCGATGCCCTGCCGACGCAGGTCCGCTTCGACCCGCTCGACGGCTTTGATGAACAACTGCTTGAGTTCGCCGATGCTGCTCAGCTCGCGACCGCCCTTTTGCGCCAGCTCCACCAGTTGCCCGCGATGGTCGAAGGCAAAAATGAACAGCTGCTTCCAGGTTTTGCGCGGCACGCTGACCTGATGCAGACGTTGCAACACGGCATCCTGATCCGGCCGGGTGATCGGCACCGGGCTGTTGAACAGGTAATCCAGTTCGGCGCGGGTCGGCATCGCCGGGGCGCAGGCGTGGCGAGAAACCACCAGGCCGCCGCAGGCATTGGCCAACTGGCAGCAGCGCTCATCGCTGGCATCCTCCAGCCAACCACTGAGGAAACCCGACATGAACGCATCGCCAGCGCCCAGCACATTGAGCACTTCGACCCGCACACCGGGATAGATCGCGCCGTCTTCGAGACGAACCGGAATCACCCCGTGAATCACCGTGCAGCCTTGCGGCCCGAGCTTGACCACCAGGGTCGCCGCTGTCAGACGACGGACGTTGCGCAGTGCACTCAACAAGTCCTCGCTGCCACCGGCAATCAGGAACTCCTCTTCGGTGCCGACGATCAGGTCGAAACGCGGGAGGATTTTCTGTACGTGCTGGCTGACCTGCTGGTCGGCGACGAAACGGGTTTCGCCATCCGCCTTGCCCGCCAAGCCCCAAAGAACCGGCCGGTAATCAATGTCGAGAATGCGTTTGACGTTGTGCTTTTCGGCGTACTCCAGCGCCTGGATGCTCGCCTTGTAGACGCCGTCGGTAGAGAAATGCGTGCCGGTGATCAGCAAGGCTTTGCTGGAGGCGATAAAGGTTTCGCTGATGTCTTCGGCGCGCAGGGCCATGTMGGCACAGTTTTCGCGGTAGAACACCAACGGAAAGGTTTCGCGGTCCTTGAGGCCCAGCAAAACCATGGCGGTGAGGCGCTCCGGATCGACCTTGATGCCGCTGACGTCGCAGCCTTCACGGGCCAGGGACTCGACCAGGAAACGCCCCATGTGGTCGTCCCCCACCCGGCTGAGCATGGCTGACTTCAGCCCCAACCGGGCCGTGCCGAAGGCGATGTTAGCGGACGAACCTCCGAGGTATTTGGCGAAGCTCGAGACATCCTCCAGCCGTGCACCGACTTGCTGTGCATAGAGGTCGACGCCAAGGCGCCCGAGGCAAATCAGATCCAATTGACGCCCACTGGCAAAACGAGTCTGGCCCATGCTGGCTCCTGTTATTTTTATCAGCCTGCGTTCGGGGCGATGGTGGCGCCGAACGCTTTTGGTGGATGCAGACTAAAACGTGTGGCGCGCACAAATCAATATTTATTCCAATATATTTTTACGTGGAATATTTTTTCCAATAAACTTTTACGGAACCGCCCTAGGCACCGTGCATCGTTTCAGCACGTGTCCGGCTGACCCACGGCTCAAGATTTTATTCACGCCTACCCTGTAGACTGCGCACAGCCAACCTATTGTCATGGGCAACGCTTCACCGAGCGGCCCAATAAGAACAAGCCAGAAGGATCATTTATGTCCCGCACCGATCAGCCGGCTACCGCCGAGACCACGCCGCAAAGCGACCTCGCCAGCCCCCCGATCAATGCCGAACGCTTGCTGCAGCTGATCACCAACGAATACGAAAGCCTGCCGCGGCAGCTCAAACGCATCGCCAGCTACATGAGCCAGCAGAGCGACCGGATCATGGTCGACCGCATCAGCGACATCGCCCGCGAATGCGAAGTGCACCCTTCGGCCATCGTGCGTTTCTCCCAGCGCTTTGGTTTCAGCGGTTTCAGCGAAATGCAGGCGTTGTTTCGCGAGGCGTACACCCACAAAACCACGCCGGTGCAGAACTACCAGCAGCGCATTCGCAGCATGATCGCCAACAAGTCGCAGAAGGCCAGCGGCGGCGACCTGGCGCGCGAGTGCATCAACGCCACGCTGTCAGGCATCGAACGCCTGGGTCTGGAGCTGGATGACCAGTCCTTCGAGAAAGCCGTGGACTTGGTGGTGAATGCCGACAACATCTACGTGGTCGGGGTGCGCCGCTCGTTCGCGGTGGCCGATTACCTGGTGTACAACCTGCAACACACCAACAAGCGCATTCACCTGGTCTCGGGACTGGGCGGCAGCTACCGCGAGCAAATGCGCAGCGTGCGGGCCAATGACCTGGTGATCGCCATCAGCTTCACGCCCTACGGCAAGGAAACCCAGCACTGCCTGCGCATCGCCCAGCACCATCAGGCGAAAACCCTGATCATCACCGACAGCAACCTCTCGCCGCTGGCCAAACGGGCTAACACGGTGCTGCTGGTCAATGAAGGTTCCTCGTTTGCATTCCGCTCCTTGAGTGCAACTTTGTGCCTGTGCCAGGCATTGTTCATCGCCGTGGCCTATCGCCTGGAGCTGAAGATGGATGAGATTCACGAGCAGGTCGGGTTCGAGGACTGACCCTCACCACCATGATGGGTATGGGTGTGGGCCTGCAACGAGCCCGGCACCCCGGCGCGAAGCAACCCGCCGCCGTCAATCCAGGCCTGGGTCGACTGATAAGCGCGCTGCAGCAGTTGATCGGTCTGGGTGAAATCGAACACCGAGATCCCCAGCGGACAGAGCGGCGCGACCACATGGATCGCCGCTCGCGGTGAATACAGTTCAATGTCGCGCACCAGCTGGCGCATGCTCATCAGGTTCAACGTGTGCAGCGCCAACGCCACCAGCCCTGAGGGCGGACTGGGGCAGTCACAACCAAAACCGGTCGGCACCACCACAACCCGCGTCGCGCCCAGGTACACCGCACTGGCAATCGGCGTATTGCTGGCCACGCCGCCGTCGATCAACAGCTTGCCGCCGATCTGCACACACGGAAACACCAATGGAATCGCCGCGCTGGCCAGCAACGCCTGCTCGACACTGCCGCTGGACAGCAGTTCTTCGGCGCCGGTGAGCAAATTGGTGGTGACGATGTGCAGCGGCAGTTCGGTGTCTTCGATCTGCTTGAAGGGCAACGCCCGCCGCACCAGATGTTCCAGCGCCGCAGACTGCAACAGAAAGCCCCGGCGCCGAAAAATCGCCGACAGGCTATCGAACAGCGAAAACGGAAACACATCGGCCTTGCGCAAACCACGCCAGAAGTCCGCCAGCTCGGCCACCCCTTGTGCGTTCGGCTTTGCTGCGAAGTACGCGCCGTTGATGGCGCCGACCGAGGCACCGATCACCATATCGAACGACACGCCCGCTTCGACCAGCGCCTGCAACATGCCGACCTGAACCGCACCGAGGCTGCCGCCACCGGCAAGGACGAGCGCAGTTTTTTCGGCGGGCATGACAGACCTCCAGAAACATCCGGGCACCTAGACTCTCAAGCATAGCGGCTGAGCCCGAGTGCACTGGCGTAGGTCACCGGTTTGCCGCTAAATTGGCGACGCACTGCCTACGCATTATCAAAGGAGCTGTACATGAAGCTGATCGGAATGCTCGATTCACCTTATGTAAGACGCGTCGCCATTAGCCTGAAATCGCTGGACATCCCGTTCGAGCACGCCTCGGTGTCGGTGTTCCGCCAGTTTGCGCAGTTCCAGCAGATCAACCCGGTGGTCAAGGCCCCGACGCTGGTGCTGGACAACGGCGAAGTGCTGATGGATTCGACCTTGATCATCGACTACCTCGAAGCCTTGAGCGGACCGGACAAAAGTCTGATGCCCACGCAACTGGACCAGCGCTCGCGTGCATTGCGGCTGATCGGCCTGGCCCTGGCGGCTTGCGAGAAGTCGGTGCAGATCTACTACGAGCGCACTTTGCGCCCGGCCGAGAAACAGCATGAACCATGGCTGGAACGCATCAGCGGACAGTTGCTGGCGGCGTATTCGGCCCTGGAACAGGAACTGGACAAGCAGCCGCTGAAGACCGACGGTTCCCTCGACCAGGCGGGCATCACCCTCGCCGTGGCCTGGAGCTTCACCAATCTGGTGGTGCCGGATCAGGTCAGTGACGCGCAGTTCCCGAGAATCCGCGCGTTCACCGCCTACGCCGAACAGCTACCGGCGTTCGTCAGCACACCGATTACTTGAAGACCTCCTACAGAACCAGGCCACTAGGGCTAATGCCATTCAGTGAATGGCAATACGTTCTGTAAAACGAAGCAAGACTCGTGTGGGAGCGAGCCTGCTCGCGATGACGGTGTATCAGCCAACATAGATGTTGTATGTGATGGCCTCATCGCGAGCAGGCTCGCTCCCACAGGTTTCGCGCTTTAACTGATTGCCGGTAGCCGCTAGGGCTTGGCTTTGTACCCTTCCTCCAACTGCCCCACCCGCAGCTGAATCACCTCCAGCACCGCACAACCCTCACGGGTGAGCAAATGCACGCCGCGGGTGACGCGGGTCAGGTCGCAATCGGAAATGCCCTTGAGGGAAAGGCTGGTCAAGGTGTCCATCAGGTCGCGAACCACCGTGAAACGATGTGCGGCGCAGGCGGCCAGGTCGCTGAGCTCTTTGTGGGTGTTGATGAAGAGCACGGGGTTTGCGGAGTCGTAGGTGTCGACGGGGAGATAGCGAGGCATGACTTGGTCGTTCATGGTTTTTACTCTTTGTTGAGCTTCCACCATTCGCGGCCAAACGAGAGAGGTGGCAGCTGTGCGAGGGTTGGCCGACCGGTAACGACCACACCGGCACACCCAAAGGTGTCCCGCACACAGCTGCCATAACACGATGTTGCAAACACAAAAAAAGCGTCTGCTACGGTGTTTTTGACGCTGAAGCGTGGTCATCGTCCGACCGGCCAAGGTCGTTCGCGGATTCTTTCAGCGAGCTCGAACTATAGGGCCCGACGCTGAAACGCGGCAACAGGGTACGGTGTCGGAAAGGTCTTGGAAAGTTGTGGGGGGATTTTGAGGACTGTGCGCCCCACCGATCCTCCGTAGCAGCTGCCGAGCCTGCGAGGCTGCGTTAGGTCTGGGCCGCATCCGGACGCAGCGGTCGTAAAATCCGACAACGCGTTTTTTCAGGTAAACCGCGTACGCAGGATTTGCGAGGACTTCGTCCTCGAACGCAGCCTCGCGGGCTCGGCAGTTGCTACGACGGTCTGCGCTTGTCTATGCGTATTCAAACCAACCCCATCGCCACTCGCTGCACCAGCCCATCGGCATGACAGATCACCCGGTTACGCCCGGTGGTCTTGGCGGCATACAGCGCCTCATCGGCATCGTTGAGCCATTGCATGGCTTCAGTGTGCATCGGGTCGAACGCGGCCAGGCCAATGCTCAGGCTGACTTTCAACGCCGGATTCTGCTCGTAACCCAGCCCCGAAAACCGATCGCGCAAGGCGTCCATCGCCTGGGCCGCGTGGGCCAGTGGCACGTCGGGCAGGATCACGCAGAACTCGTCACCGCCATAGCGCCCGGCCACATCACTGGCGCGCAGGTTTTGCTTGAGAACTTTGCTCAATTGACGCAACACGATATCGCCGGCCACATGCCCGTAGGTGTCGTTGATGATCTTGAAGTGGTCGATGTCGATCAAGGCAATTGCACCGCCCCGCTGCTGGCGCTGACAACGCTGGAACTCGACCTCCAGCGCATCTTTCCAGGCGCCGTGGTTCAACAGCCCGGTGAGGCTGTCGGTGCGGCTCAGGGCCAGCAGTTCGCGTTTGCGTTTGCCCAGTGTGTGGGCCTGACGAAAGCAGATCCAGCCCAACACCAAGGGGTAAAACGTCAGCAACGGTAAACAGGCATACAACTGACCAGGGCTGGTTTGCGGGATTAACACCGGAAAGAAAACCAGCAACCCGACACCCACGCCCAACAGCTGAGCCACCGTGCCAACGAGTAGAAAACGCAGGCCTCCAATGGCGACGTTGTTCATCGCCATCATCGACAACGTGGCAGTGCTGGGTAAGGGGTTGAACTGCATGGCCGCGACCCAGAATCCGCCCATGAACGCGTCGATCAGAATATTCCGGTGTTCGGCGTGATAAGGCGTGGGCGAGCGGCGCGCCCATTGATAGGCCAGGTGCGGCCAGACGAGACCGTTGAACAGCATCAGCGCCAACAGCCAATGCGGCGGTTTGAGTGGAATGATCGCCGCGCCCACGCAGAGCAGGCCCAGGACCATTCCCAGGATTCGCGATGTGTAAAGCCTCCGTGCCAGTGAAAGTCCCTTTCCTCCGTTATGGTGCATAAGGGGACAAAGCTCCTCTTCACTACTACTKACCTGAAACTTCGAGTAACTCGGACAGGGATGTCTGGAAGTCTATCAGGGCGCAATCAAATAGCCATCACCGCTTGGCGGCCCGGAATAGCCCTGCCGGCAGGCCCACTGTCGAAATTTTGACTATAAATGACAAAGAACCCGGGCTTGAACACACACCCGAAGGCTGCGTTCGGCTCAGGCTGCGTTCAGACGTAGCAGTCGCAAAATGGTGGACTCGATTGTGTCAGGCATACCAAATCATTCCTGTTTACGACTGCTT
>NZ_JBFTLU010000112.1:0-12237 GCF_056396605.1 Pseudomonas sp. 05T35 | reverse complement strand
ACCGGATCAAGGCGGCAGTCGATGCGCGCACCGATGACAGCTTCGTGATCATGGCCCGCACCGACGCCCTGGCGGTGGAAGGTCTGGAGTCGGCACTGGATCGCGCCGCGGCATGCATCGAAGCCGGCGCCGACATGGTGTTCCCGGAGGCCATCACCGAACTGGACATGTACAAGCTGTTTGCCAGCCGCGTCAAAGCGCCGATCCTGGCCAACATCACCGAGTTCGGCGCCACGCCGCTGTACACCACCGAGCAACTGAAAGCTGCCGATGTGTCGCTGGTGCTGTACCCGCTGTCGGCCTTTCGCGCGATGAACAAAGCGGCGGAAAACGTCTACACCGCGATCCGTCGCGATGGCACGCAAAAGAACGTTATCGACACCATGCAGACCCGCATGGAGCTTTACGATCGCATCGATTACCACACCTTCGAGCAGAAGCTCGATGCGTTGTTTGCGCAGAAGAAGAACTGAATCAAACCCTGTGGGAGCGAGCCTGCTCGTGATGGACGTTAATGATAACGCGGTGTTCCTGATGCACCGAGGTGAGCCATCCACCATCGCGAGCAGGCTCGCTCCCACAAGTTTCCCTAACAAATTCAAGATTGGAGACAGCAATGGCCGAAGCAAAAGTATTGAGTGGCGCCGGGCTGCGTGGCCAGGTGGCCGGGCAAACCGCATTGTCCACCGTGGGCCAGGAAGGCGCAGGCCTGACCTATCGCGGCTATGACGTTCGCGAACTGGCGGCCCAGGCGCATTTCGAAGAAGTGGCGTACATGCTGCTGTACGGCGAACTGCCGAACAAGACACAACTGGCCGCCTACATCAACAAACTGAGCAAGCTGCGTGACCTGCCGCAAGCGCTGAAGGAAGTGCTCGAACGCATCCCGGCCGACGCCCATCCGATGGACGTGATGCGCACCGGTTGCTCGTTCCTCGGCAACCTTGAGCCGGAGCATGACTTCTCCGAGCAACATGACAAAACCGACCGGCTGCTGGCCGCGTTCCCGGCGATCATGTGCTACTGGTATCGCTTCAGTCACGACGGCAAGCGCATCAACTGCGTGACCGATGAAGAGTCGGTTGGCGGGCACTTCCTGCACCTGCTGCATGACAAGAAGCCAAGCGAATTGCACGTCAAGGTGATGAACGTTTCGCTGATCCTTTATGCGGAACACGAGTTCAACGCGTCGACCTTCACCGCCCGCGTTTGCGCATCGACGTTGTCCGACCTGTTCTCCTGCGTTACCGCGGCCATCGGTTCCCTGCGCGGCCCGCTGCATGGCGGCGCCAACGAAGCGGCGATGGAAATGATCGAGCGCTTCGCGTCGCCGCAAGAGGCGATCAAAGGCACCCTCGACATGCTCGCGCGCAAAGACAAGATCATGGGCTTCGGTCACGCGATCTACAAAGACAACGACCCGCGCAATGAAGTGATCAAGGGCTGGTCGAAAAAGCTCGCTGACGAAGTCGGTGACACCGTGTTGTTCCCGGTGTCGGAAGCCATCGACAAGACCATGTGGGAGCAGAAGAAACTGTTCCCCAACGCGGACTTCTACCATGCCTCGGCGTACCACTTCATGGGCATTCCAACCAAGCTGTTCACGCCGATTTTCGTCTGCTCGCGCCTGACCGGCTGGGCGGCGCATGTGTTCGAACAGCGTGCCAATAACCGCATCATCCGCCCGAGCGCCGAGTACGTCGGCGTCGAACAGCGCAAGTTCGTGCCAATCGAACAACGCTGAATGGTGGAGGGCCTGACCGCCGATTTTTGGAGCAACGGAGAACCCTGTGGGAGCGAGCCTGCTCGCGATGACGGACTGACATTCAACATTGATGTCGCCAGTTGCATTGCTATCGCGAGCAGGCTCGCTCCCACATTTGACCGAGTTCGCTTCAAAGCCGGTGCCAGCCCCCACTTTTTGTAATCACCGTGACCGAGTCCTGACGATGAACACAGATTTCCGCAAATCGCTGCCCGGCAGCCATCTGGATTACTTCGACACCCGTGCGGCAGTCGAGGCCATCCAGCCCGGCGCCTATGACACCCTGCCGTACACCTCCCGCGTACTGGCGGAAAACCTGGTGCGCCGCTGCGACCCGGCCACGCTCACCGAATCCCTGAAACAGTTCATCGAGCGCAAACGCGACCTCGACTTCCCGTGGTTCCCGGCCCGCGTGGTGTGCCACGACATTCTTGGCCAGACCGCCCTGGTCGACCTCGCTGGCCTGCGTGATGCCATTGCCCTGCAAGGTGGCGATCCAGCGCAAGTGAACCCGGTGGTGCCGACGCAATTGATCGTCGATCACTCCCTGGCCGTCGAGCGCGGTGGCTTCGATCCGGAGGCATTCGAAAAGAACCGCGCCATCGAAGACCGTCGCAACGAAGACCGTTTCCACTTCATCAACTGGACCAAAAAGGCCTTCAAGAACGTCGACGTGATTCCGCCAGGCAACGGCATCATGCACCAGATCAACCTGGAGAAAATGTCGCCGGTGATCCAGGTGCGTGACGGCGTGGCTTTCCCGGATACCTGCGTCGGCACCGACAGCCACACCCCGCACGTCGATGCCCTGGGCGTGATCGCCATCGGTGTCGGCGGTCTGGAAGCGGAAAGCGTGATGCTCGGCCGTGCCTCCTGGATGCGTCTGCCGGAAAGCGTCGGCGTCGAGCTGACCGGCAAGCTGCAACCGGGCATCACTGCCACCGATATGGTGCTGGCGTTGACCGAGTTCCTGCGCAAGCAAAAAGTCGTTGGGGCCTGGCTGGAATTCTTCGGCGAAGGCGCCTCCGCGCTGACCCTCGGCGACCGTGCAACCATTTCCAACATGGCCCCGGAATACGGCGCCACTGCGGCGATGTTCTACATCGACCAGCAGACCATCGACTATCTGAAACTTACCGGCCGCGAAGACGAGCAGGTGCAGTTGGTCGAAAATTACGCCAAGACCACAGGCCTGTGGGCCGATAGCCTGAAGGGCGCGCAATACGAGCGCGGCTTGACCTTCGACCTGTCGTCGGTGGTGCGCAATATGGCGGGGCCGAGCAATCCTCACGCCCGTGTCGCTACTTCTGATCTCGCGGCCCAAGGCATCTCCGGACAGTGGGACGATGTGCCCGGCCAAATGCCTGACGGCGCGGTTATCATTGCCGCCATCACCAGTTGCACCAACACCAGCAACCCGCGCAATGTCATCGCCGCCGGCCTGCTGGCACGCAACGCCAACAAGCTCGGATTGACTCGCAAGCCGTGGGTCAAATCGTCCCTTGCGCCGGGTTCGAAAACCGTGGCGCTGTACCTCGATGAAGCTGGCCTGACTTCTGAACTGGAGCAACTCGGTTTCGGCGTGGTGGCATTCGCCTGCACCACCTGCAACGGCATGTCCGGTGCGCTGGACCCGGTGATCCAGCAAGAGATCATCGATCGCGATCTGTACGCCACTGCCGTGTTGTCGGGTAACCGCAACTTCGACGGTCGGATTCACCCATATGCCAAGCAGGCGTTCCTTGCTTCGCCGCCGTTGGTGGTGGCGTACGCCATTGCCGGGACCATCCGTTTCGACATCGAAAAAGACGTGTTGGGCCTGTCGGCGGATGGCAAGGAAATCCGCCTGAAGGACATCTGGCCGAGCGACGAAGAGATCGACGCGGTGGTCAAGGCATCGGTCAAGCCGGAGCAGTTCCGCCAGGTCTACATCCCGATGTTCGCCATCCACGAAGACACCGGCCCGAAAGTCAAACCGCTGTACGACTGGCGCGAGATGAGTACCTACATCCGTCGTCCGCCGTACTGGGAAGGCGCACTGGCCGGGGCACGTCCACTCAAGGGTATGCGTCCATTGGCAGTGCTTCCGGACAACATCACCACCGATCACCTGTCGCCGTCCAACGCCATCATGCTCGACAGCGCCGCTGGCGAATACCTGGCGAAAATGGGCTTGCCGGAAGAGGACTTCAACTCCTACGCGACGCACCGCGGTGACCACTTGACCGCGCAACGCGCGACCTTCGCCAACCCGAAACTGTTCAACGAAATGGTTCAGGAAAATGGCAAGGTCAAGCAGGGTTCGCTGGCGCGTGTCGAGCCGGAAGGCCAGGTCATGCGCATGTGGGAAGCCATCGAAACCTACATGGAGCGCAAGCAGCCGCTGATCATCATCGCCGGCGCCGACTACGGTCAGGGTTCGTCCCGCGACTGGGCTGCCAAAGGTGTGCGTCTGGCCGGTGTCGAAGCCATCGCTGCCGAAGGTTTCGAACGCATTCACCGTACCAACCTGGTGGGCATGGGCGTGTTGCCGCTGGAGTTCAAGCCGGGCACCGACCGCAAGACACTGGGCATCGACGGCACTGAAACTTTCGATGTGATCGGCGAGCGCACGCCGCGTGCCACGCTGACTCTGGTCATTACCCGCAAGAACGGTGAACAGGTGTCAGTACCGGTTACCTGCCGTCTCGATACTGCTGAAGAAGTCTCGATCTACGAAGCCGGCGGCGTGTTGCAGCGTTTCGCCCAGGACTTCCTTGAATCGGCTGTTGCTGTCTAACGCGACTTGCCGGGGCAGGGCAGTGACGTCCTGCTCCGGCGCATAAGGAACATTATGGCCCACGTACCTCAGATCAAGATCCCTGCCACCTACATGCGGGGCGGCACCAGCAAAGGCGTGTTCTTCAGCCTGCAAGACCTGCCTGAGTCGGCGCAGATTCCGGGCCCCTCCCGCGACGCGCTGTTGTTGCGAGTGATCGGCAGCCCTGACCCGTATGAAAAGCAAATCGATGGTATGGGCGGGGMGACCTCCAGTACCAGTAAAACGGTGATCGTGTCCAAGAGCATCAAAGCTGATCACGACGTCGATTACCTGTTCGGTCAGGTCTCCATCGACAAGCCTTTTGTCGACTGGAGCGGTAACTGCGGCAACCTCTCGGCGGCGGTCGGTTCGTTCGCCATCGGCAGCGGTCTGGTCGAGGCCAGTCGTGTTCCGCGCAACGGCATGGCGGTGGTGCGCATCTGGCAGGCCAATATCGGCAAGACCATCATCGCCCACGTGCCGATCACTGACGGCGCGGTGCAGGAAACCGGTGATTTCGAACTCGATGGCGTGACCTTTCCGGCCGCTGAAGTGCAGCTCGAATTCATGAATCCGGCGGCCGAGGAAGAGGGCGCCGGCGGCTCGATGTTCCCGACCGGCAACCTGGTCGATGACCTGGAAGTACCCGGTGTCGGCACGCTCAAAGTGACCATGATCAACGCCGGCATCCCGACCATTTTCGTTAACGCCGAAGCCATCGGCTACACCGGCACCGAGTTGCAGGGCGATATCAACGGCGATCCGAAAGCGCTGGCGATGTTCGAGACTATTCGTGCACATGGCGCACTGCGCATGGGGCTGATTTCGAACCTCGACGACGCCGCCAAGCGTCAGCACACCCCCAAGGTGGCGTTTGTCGCACGGCCTGCCGATTATCTCGCTTCCAGCGGCAAGCCGGTGGCGGCAGGCGATGTCGACCTGTTGGTCCGCGCACTGTCCATGGGCAAGTTGCATCACGCGATGATGGGCACTGCTGCCGTAGCGATTGGCACCGCAGCAGCGATTGACGGCACGCTGGTCAACCTCGCCGCGGGTGGTATTCCCCGCAACGCGGTGCGCTTTGGCCATCCGTCAGGCACCTTGCGCGTTGGCGCCGAAGCCCAACAGGTCGATGGCGAGTGGACCGTGACCAAAGCCATCATGAGCCGCAGTGCGCGGGTGTTGATGGAAGGCTGGGTGCGCGTGCCGGGCGATTCTTTCTGATCCCGACTCCGAGCCCATGTGGGAGCGAGCCTGCTCGCGATAGCGTTGTCTCAGGCGACATCAATGTTGACTGTGCCGGCCCCATCGCGAGCATACGGAACGCCGCCCGGCTGCTCCCACAGTTCATTGCATTTCAATTATAAGAAAGCAGTAACCGACAGAGATTGATCCTGAACCGAGGTCCCATTTACGAACCACTGCCAGAGTGAATCGAACATGAGCGCCAACGTCGACCTGAACATACGTCCCGACTACGACAAGGTCCTGCAGGACATTGCCGATTACGTTCTCAATTTCAAGATCGAGTCCAAAGAGGCGCTGGACACCGCCCGCAATTGCCTGATGGACACCCTCGGTTGCGGCCTGCTGGCCCTGCGCTTTCCCGAATGCACCAAACACCTGGGCCCTATCGTTGAAGGCACGGTCGTGCCCTTTGGCGCACGTGTTCCCGGTACCCATTTTCGTCTCGACCCGGTAAAAGCGGCGTGGGATATCGGCTGTATCGTTCGCTGGCTCGATTACAACGACACCTGGCTGGCTGCCGAGTGGGGCCATCCGTCCGATAACCTCGGCGGGATCCTCGCGGTTGCCGACCACCTGTCGCAAAAACGCGTGGCCAATGGCGATGCGCCGCTGACCATGCGAGCGGTGCTGGACGCGATGATCATGGCCCACGAGATTCAGGGTGTGATTGCCCTGGAGAACTCCTTCAACCGGGTTGGGCTGGACCACGTGCTGCTGGTCAAAGTCGCCTCGACGGCGGTGACTGCGAAACTGATGGGCGCCAATCGCGAGCAATTGTTGGCGGCGCTGTCCCATGCGTTTGTCGACGGCCAGGCATTGCGCACTTACCGTCACGCGCCGAACGCCGGTTCGCGCAAGTCCTGGGCCGCGGGCGACGCCTCCAGTCGTGGCGTGCGATTGGCGGACATCGCCATGCGTGGCGAGATGGGCATTCCGGGTGTATTGACCGCGCCGCAATGGGGTTTCTACGACGTGCTGTTCAGCCACACCAACAAGGACCTGGCGCTCAAGCCCGCCGATAAACGTACGTTCAGCCTCTCGCAGCAGTACGGCACCTACGTGATGGAAAACGTGCTGTTCAAGATCAGTTTCCCGGCCGAGTTCCACGCGCAAACCGCCTGCGAAGCGGCAGTGACCCTGCACCCGCAGGTGCGCGATCGTCTGGGTGAAATCGACAAGATCGTTATCACCACTCACGAGTCGGCGATTCGTATCATTTCCAAGGTCGGCCAACTGGCCAATGCCGCGGACCGCGACCACTGCATCCAGTACATGACCGCCGTGCCGCTGGCCTTCGGCACTCTGGTGGCTGAACAGTACGAAGACGAGTTTCACGCGGCGCACCCGATCATCGACGAGTTGCGCGAGAAGATGGTCATTGTCGAAGAGCCGCGCTACACCCGCGAATATCTGGAGGCCGACAAGCGGTCTATTGCCAACGCCTTGCAAGTGTTCTTCAAGGACGGCTCAAGTACCGGACAAGTGGTGGTCGAATACCCGATTGGTCATCGTCGTCGCCGCGCCGAGGGCATTCCCTTGCTGGAGGACAAGTTCAAGGCCAATCTGGCGACGCGCTTCACTGCGCAACGGTCGGCGCAGATCTTTTCCTTGTGCAAGGATCAGGCGAGCCTTGAGGCCACGTCGGTTAACCGTTTTGTCGATTTGTGGGTGATCTAGCCAGACCGCGTTATCGTTCATCGTGAGCAGGCTCACTCCCACATTATTTCTTCGTCGTACACAAGTAACGTGTTCACTGAAGATCAAATGTGGGAGCGAGCCTGCTCGCGATGGCGGTAGGCCTGGCAGCAAGGAGCTACTTGAACCGCCGCTCGACGCCTTTTTCCACCAGAATCTTCGCCGAAATCTCTTCCACGGAAAAATGCGTGGAGTTGATGTGCGCGATGTTCTCGCGGCGGAACAGGTTTTCGACTTCACGCACTTCGAACTCGCACTGGGCGTAGCTCGAGTAGCGGCTATTGGGCTTGCGTTCATTGCGGATCGCGGTGAGGCGGTCCGGATCGATGGTCAGGCCAAACAGCTTGTGCTTATGGGCACGCAATACCGCTGGCAGTTGCAGGCGCTCCATGTCGTCTTCGGTCAGCGGGTAGTTGGCCGCGCGAATACCGAATTGCATGGCCATGTACAGGCAGGTCGGGGTTTTGCCGCAGCGTGACACGCCGACCAGGATCAGGTCGGCCGTGTCGTAATAGTGGGTGCGGGCGCCGTCGTCGTTGTCGAGGGCGAAGTTCACCGCCTCGATACGCTCCATGTAATTGGAGTTGTGGCCAATGGAGTGGGACTTGCCGACCGAATACGACGAGTGTTCGCTCAACTCCTGCTCGAGCGGCGCGAGGAAGGTCGAGAAAATGTCGATCATGAAACCATTGGAGGTCGCGAGGATCTCACGAATATCCTGGTTGACGATCGTGTCGAAGATGATCGGACGAAATCCGTCCTTTTCGGCGGCCATATTGATTTGTTGTACCATGGCCCGCGCTTTGTCCACGTTGTCGATGTACGGTCGTATGATTTTGCTGAAGGTAATGTTTTCGAACTGCGCCAACAGACTTTGACCCAGGGTTTCGGCTGTAATGCCCGTGCCATCGGAGATAAAGAAAGCAGATCGTTTCATTTGCGCCTTGGGCCTTAAGCTGGTGACGATTCTTGGATATGATAGGCGCGGTTTGTCGGCCTGGATTGGCCCGCATTCTCACTTATTTTCCAGGTCCAGGCCATATTGCTGGCAAATGCTCCTGATGAGCTGCCGGCGCCCTGAGCTTTTCCAACACAGTTAGTGGAGAGATCACCTTGGTAGAGTACGTAGTTTCCCTCGATAAGCTCGGCGTCCATGATGTGGAGCATGTGGGGGGCAAGAACGCATCCCTCGGCGAGATGATCAGTAATCTTGCGGGTGCCGGTGTCTCGGTCCCGGGTGGCTTCGCCACGACGGCTCAGGCTTATCGTGATTTTCTCGAATTAAGTGGTTTGAACGACCAGATCCACGCAGCCCTCGATGCGCTGGACGTCGACGACGTGAACGCCCTGGCGAAAACCGGTGCGCAAATCCGTCAATGGATCATGGAGGCCGAGTTCCCGGAGAAGCTCAACACCGAAATCCGCACCGCGTTCGCCACGCTGTCGGCCGGCAACCCGGACATGGCTGTGGCCGTGCGCTCCTCGGCAACAGCCGAAGACTTGCCGGACGCGTCCTTCGCCGGTCAACAGGAAACCTTCCTGAACATCCGCGGCGTTGAAAACGTCATTCGTGCTGCCAAGGAAGTGTTTGCTTCCCTGTTCAACGACCGTGCCATTTCCTACCGCGTGCACCAAGGCTTCGACCACAAGCTGGTGGCCCTGTYGGCTGGCGTGCAGCGCATGGTCCGTTCGGAAACCGGCACTGCCGGCGTGATGTTCACCCTGGACACCGAATCCGGCTTCCGTGACGTGGTGTTTATCACCGGCGCCTATGGCCTGGGCGAAACCGTCGTACAAGGCGCGGTGAACCCGGATGAGTTCTATGTCCACAAAGGCACGCTGGCAGCCGGTCGTCCGGCGATCCTGCGCCGCAACCTGGGCAGCAAAGCCATCAAGATGATCTACGGCGACGAGGCCAAGGCCGGTCGTTCGGTCAAGACTGTCGATGTCGACAAGGCCGAGCGTGCACGTTTCTGCCTGACCGATGCTGAAGTCAGCGAACTGGCCAAGCAGGCGATGATCATCGAGAAGCACTACAAGTGCCCGATGGACATCGAATGGGCCAAAGACGGCGACGACGGCARGCTGTACATCGTTCAGGCTCGCCCTGAAACCGTGAAAAGCCGTACCCACGCCAACGTCATGGAACGTTACCTGCTGAAAGAAACCGGCACCGTGCTGGTGGAAGGTCGCGCCATCGGCCAGCGCATCGGCGCCGGTAAAGTCCGCATCATCAAAGACGTTTCCGAGATGGACAAAGTCCAGCCGGGCGACGTTCTGGTTTCCGACATGACCGACCCGGACTGGGAACCGGTCATGAAGCGCGCCAGCGCCATCGTCACCAACCGTGGCGGCCGTACCTGCCACGCGGCGATCATTGCGCGTGAGCTGGGGATCCCGGCAGTCGTGGGTTGCGGTAATGCCACCGAGCTGTTGAAAGACGGCCAGGGCGTGACCGTTTCCTGCGCTGAAGGCGACACCGGTTTCATCTTCGAAGGCGAGTTGGGCTTCGACATCAAGAAAAACTCCGTTGACGCCATGCCGGAACTGCCGTTCAAAATCATGATGAACGTCGGCAACCCGGATCGCGCCTTCGATTTCGCGCAGTTGCCGAACGCCGGTGTGGGCCTGGCCCGTCTGGAGTTCATCATCAACCGCATGATCGGCGTGCACCCTAAAGCACTGCTGAACTACGACGGCCTGCCGTTGGACATCAAGGAAAGCGTCGACAAGCGTATTGCCGGATACAACGATCCGGTCGGCTTCTACGTCGAGAAACTGGTTGAGGGTATCAGCACCCTGGCTGCCGCGTTCTGGCCGAAAAAGGTCATCGTGCGCCTGTCGGACTTCAAGTCCAACGAATACGCCAACCTGATCGGCGGCAAGCTCTACGAGCCGGAAGAAGAAAACCCGATGCTGGGCTTCCGTGGCGCTTCGCGCTACATCAGCGAGTCGTTCCGTGACTGCTTCGAACTCGAATGCCGTGCGCTGAAACGCGTGCGCAACGAGATGGGCCTGACCAACGTCGAAATCATGGTGCCGTTCGTCCGTACCCTGGGCGAAGCCAGCCAGGTTGTGGAGCTGTTGGCCGAAAACGGCCTGGCCCGTGGCGAAAACGGTCTGCGCGTCATCATGATGTGCGAACTGCCGTCCAACGCGATCCTTGCTGAAGAGTTCCTCGAATTCTTCGACGGTTTCTCCATCGGCTCCAACGACCTGACCCAGCTGACCCTGGGCCTGGACCGTGACTCCGGGATCATCGCGCATCTGTTCGACGAGCGTAATCCTGCGGTCACAAGAGCATTATGCAAAGCAGCAGTAACCTATTTCCTGTCGCCTTGATCAGCGCCGAGCGTCGCGGCGATCTGAGCGAGGACGTCTACCGTTTGAAACCCGGCAACAGCCCGGACGGCACTGTCGAGCTGGCGGTCACCCGCCTGGGCATGGCCGATGAGCCCACCGTGCGTGGCGTTCCGGTGATTTTGYTTCACGGCAGTTTTTCCAATCGGCGTTTCTGGTTTTCCCCCAAGGGCCTTGGTCTGGGCGCCTATCTGGCGCGCGCCGGCTTTGATGTGTGGATACCGGAAATGCGCGGTCACGGCTTGTCCCAGCGCAACCAGAACTATCGAAAAAACCGCGTTGCCGACTATGCCCGTTACGATTTGCCAGCGATTGCTGCATTCGTTCGTGAGCAAAGCGGTCAGGTTCCGCACTGGATTGGTCATTCACTGGGTGGCATCACCCTGGCCGCAGCGCTGGGTGGTCAGTACCTGGGTGAACCTGCCGTGGCCTCTGCGGCATTTTTTGGTACGCAGGTCAGTCGCACTTATTGGCCGCTGAAAATTCCCCCGGTGGAGTGGAGCGGGCGGTTTATCCTGAAGCGTTTCGCGCAAATTTCCGGTTCTCGTCTAAAGCGCGGTCCAGAGGACGAGCCCATAGGCCTGGCTCTGGAAGGCATGCGCTGGTACGGCTTGTTCGGGCGCTTTGGCGATGCCGAGAAAGACTGGTGGGCCGGGCTGGCGGAGGTTCAGGTGCCGGTCTTGGGCGTCAGCGCGACCAGCGATCATCAGGACCCGGATTGGGCGTGTCGCAAGCTGTTCGATCAGATCGGTTCCGAGCACAAACAGTTCATCTGCCTGGGGCGCGAGCAGGGTTTTTCGGACAATTTCGGGCATGTTGAAATGCTCGTCAGCAAAGCCGCACAGGCCGAAGTCTGGCCGTTGGTGCAGCGCTGGCTGACAGACCCGCAGGCGCCGTTGCTGGCGGGCAAGCCGGATGTGGCGACAGCTGTCTGAGTACGAATGCTCTGACAAGAGCGTTTCGCTCTGATCAGCGAACGGCTAACATATGACGCATTGAGCTGTTCTGGTCACAAACGGTTGTTGAGTCGACCTTATGTTCGTACCTCTTGRGCGTCTGATCAATCTGAATGAAGGTTATCGGCGGACGTTCCAGGTTGAAGGGCGTAGCCTGCTGTTGTTGGTGCTGGATAATCAGCCGTTGTTGCTGATAGACAGCTGCCCACATCAAGGCTCGCCGCTAGGCAGCGCGACATTGTCGGGAAATATCCTGCGTTGTCAGCGCCACGGTATCGAGTTTCAGTTGCCCAGCGGCGTGCCGGTACAGGCACAGTGTCCTAGCTTGAGTATGCTGAAGGTGGCTTACGAGGGGGATCGCATCGGAATAGATGTTTAAATTCTTTGCTGGTACTCGTTTCGGTGCCGTCGTC
>NZ_JBFTLU010000111.1:0-18787 GCF_056396605.1 Pseudomonas sp. 05T35 | reverse complement strand
GCTACGAGGCGGTGATTCGCGTCAACAGTCAGTCCGGCAAGGGCGGTATCGCTTACCTGCTGGAACAGGAATACGGCATCAACTTGCCGCGCCGCATGCAGATCGAGTTCAGCCAGGTGGTACAACGCGAGACCGATCGCCTGGGCCTCGAGATGACTGCCCAGCAGATCCACGCGCTGCTGCATAGCGAGTACTTGCAGGCCAACACGCCGTACGCGCTGGTCAGCCATCGCTTGCAGGAAGAGAACGGTCACAGCGCTGTTGAAGTTGAGGTCTCCAGCAAAGGCCAGGGCGAAACCAACCTGCACTGGCGCGGCAAGGGCAACGGCGCCCTGGAAGCACTGGTGGCCGGTCTGCCGATTCCGGTGGAGATCATGGACTACAACGAACACGCGATCGGCGCAGGCACCAACGCCAAGGCTGCGGCCTACATTGAACTGCGCGTGAACGGCGAGCGTGCAGTGCATGGCGTCGGTATCGATGAAAACATCACCACCGCCAGCTTCAAGGCCCTGTTCAGCGCGCTGAACCGCTCCCTGAGCCAGCCGGAAGCGAAAGCGGCGTAACCCCCCGCCCGCTGAAACGCAAAAGGCCCCGAGGTGAAAACCTCGGGGCCTTTTTTATCTTCATGGTTTTTCGTTGCCTGTCAGGCCCTCATCGCGAGCAGGCTCGCTCCCACATTGAATTTGTACAGGTCCATCAATCAGCACATAACCCTGTGGGAGCGAGCCTGCTCGCGATAGCGGTCTGTCAGGCGGCGAAAATCTCAGGTCAGTTCGAAGGTATCGGCATCCAGATTCGCCGGGAACCGCATGCGATACGCCGCCAGCTCCGCGGCACTCAGCACGACCTGAAACACCCCATCGGCCTCACCGGCACCCAGCAGCGTCTCGCCCTGGAAATCCAGCACCTGGCTATCACCGGTATACGCAAAGCCTTTACCGTCAGTGCCAATCCGGTTCACCGCGGCGACATAGCAAAGGTTCTCGATGGCCCGCGCCGGCAGCAAACGGTTCCAGTGCTGACGCCGTGCACCCGGCCAGTTGGCGGTGTACAGCAGCAGGTCGGTGTCTTGCGCATCGCGGCTCCACACCGGGAAACGCAGGTCGTAGCAAATCAGCGGACGCACCCGCCAGCCCTTGAGCTCGAACTGCACCTGATGCTCGCCGGCGGTGTAATGTTTGTGCTCGCCAGCCATGCGAAACAGGTGACGCTTGTCGTAATGCAGGACCTCACCGTCCGGCCGCGTCCACAACAGTCGATTGCGATGGCTGCCATCGGCGGCCTGGACAATCACGCTGCCGGTAATCACCGCGTCAAGTTTGGCGGCCTGCGCTCGCAACCATTTACTGGTCGGGCCGTTTTCCGCTTCAGCGAGGGTTTGCGACTCCATCGAGAAGCCGGTGGTGAACATCTCCGGCAGGATGATCAGGTCGGCGCCCCGCGCCTGCTCCAGCAACTGTTCGAAATGCTCGAGATTGGCCTTGCGGTCATGCCAGGCCAATGTGGTCTGGATCAACGCAACGTTCAGATCGGGCAAGGTAGTCAAATCGCGCATAGTTTCTCCGCTGCCTGACGCAGCGTCTCCTCACGCTTGGCAAAACACAGGCGCACCAGACGCTGCTCTGGCAGCGGGTTCTGGTAGAACACCGAAATCGGGATCGCTGCCACGCCATGCTCGCGCGTCATCCACTTGGCCATCTCGACATCGTTCAGGTCCGGACGGATCTGCGAATAGTCGACCAACTGGAAATAGGTCCCGGTGGCCTTGGTAAAGCTGAACCGCGAAGGCGCCAGCAAATCACAGAACAGATCACGCTTGGCCTGATAAAAACCCGGCAACTCTTCGACATGCTCCGGATGCTCGGCCATGAAGTCGGCCAGCGCGTACTGCAACGGGGTCACACCGCAGAAACTGACGTATTGATGCACCTTGCGCAGTTCTTCCGAGAGTGCCGGTGGCGCAACCACGTAGCCGGTCTTCCAGCCAGTGACGTGGTAGGTCTTGCCAAAAGAACTGACCACGAAGGCCCGCCGGTACAGCTCTTCATGGGCCAAAACGCTGGCATGCGCTACACCGTCAAACACCAGGTGTTCATACACCTCGTCGCTGATCAGGTAGATATCGCGGTCACGAATCAAGGCCGCCAACTGATCCAGCTCGGCACGCGAGATCAGCGCACCGCTCGGGTTATGCGGCGAGTTGAGGATGATCATTCGCGTGCGCGGGCTCAGCGCTTCGCCGAGCTTCTGGAAGTCGATGGCGAAATCCTTCCCCGCCAGCGGCACATGTACGCAACGACCGCCGGCCAGCGCCACCGAAGGCTCATAACTGTCGTAGGCCGGATCGAAGACGATCACTTCGTCACCGCTGTGGATAACTGCCGCAATGGCGCAGAAGATCGCCTGGGTCGCGCCGGGAGTGATGGTTACCTCGGTGTCGGCATTGACGCTCACGCCATAGCTGCGAGCGATCTTCGCCGCCACTTGCTGGCGCAGCGCCGGCAGGCCGGTCATCGGTGAATACTGGTTATGGCCATTGGCGATGTGCCGGCCGACCGCATCGCACAAGGCTTGCGGCGCATCGAAATCGGGGAACCCCTGGGACAGGTTGATCGCGCCGGTCTGTGCCGCGAGCTGAGACATTTGGGTGAAAATAGTGATGCCGATATTCGGCAGCTTGCTGGTGATCATCGGTGATTCCCTACTGAACACCCGACGCTAACGGCGGCGCGGGAGAGCCCGAGGATAGCTCAAACGCCAGACACGAAAAAGGGCGCCATGGGCGCCCTTCTTCTAATACAGCCGCCTAACCTGTGGCGAGGGAGCCCATCCCGAGGGGACGAGCCGGCGCACCAATCAGCGCTTGTCGCGGCGCTTCTTGTCGGCTTTCTTGTGGTGCGACATCAAGCGGCGCTTCTTGTTGACCTGACGGTCGGTGAGCGTGTTCTTGTTGCCTTCGTACGGGTTCTCGCCGCCTTTGAACTCGATGCGGATCGGCGTACCGACCAGCTTCAAGACGCGACGGTAAGTGTTTTCCAGGTAACGGACGTAAGAGTTCGGAACCTTCTCGACCTGATTACCGTGGATCACGATCAGCGGCGGGTTGGCACCCCCCAAGTGGGCATAACGCAGCTTGATCCGGCGGTTGTTGACCATCGGTGGCGCGTGCTCGCCAACGGCGTCTTCGAGGATCTGGGTCAGGCGGTTGGTCGGCCAGCGAGTGATCGCCGACTTGAACGAGTTCTGTACCGACTGGTACAGGTTGCCCACGCCAGTGCCGTGCAGCGCCGAGATGAAGTGGATATCGGCGAAGTCGACGAAGAACAACCGACGCTCCAGCTCGATCTTCACGAAATCACGCTCGGACGGCGTCATGCCGTCCCACTTGTTCAAGGCGATAACGATGGCACGACCGGCTTCCAGGGCAAAACCCAGCAGGTTCAGGTCGTGGTCAACCACGCCTTCACGGGCGTCCATCACGAAGATCACCACGTTGGCGTCTTTGATCGCTTGCAGGGTTTTGACCACCGAGAACTTTTCAACTTCCTCGTGGATCTTGCCGCGCTTGCGCACACCCGCAGTGTCGATCAGCGTGTACTTCTCTTCGTTACGCTCGAACGGGATGTAGATACTGTCGCGGGTGGTGCCGGGTTGGTCATAGACGATTACCCGGTCTTCACCGAGCATGCGGTTGACCAGGGTCGACTTGCCGACGTTCGGGCGACCGATGATGGCGATCTTGATGCCATCTTTTTCGCTCGGACCCGGAATCCGGATCGCTTCCTCGCCTTCGGCGACGTTAGCGTTGAGATCCTCTTCTTCGGTGTCACGCGGGAATTCGCTCAGGGCGGCTTCCAGCAGTGTGTTGACACCGCGACCTTGCGCACCAGCCACACCAATGGCGTGGCCCATGCCCAACGGGGCGAATTCGGCGCGGGCCATTTCAGGATCGATGTTGTCGATCTTGTTGGCCACCAGCAGGGAGCGTTTGTTGCGCTTGCGCAAGTGCTCGGCAATCATCTGGTCGGCGGCGGTGAAGCCAACCTTGGCATCTACCAGGAACRGAACGACATCGGCTTCTTCGATAGCCAGCAGCGACTGCTCGGCCATCTTTTCATCCATGCCGTGCTCATCACCGGAAATACCACCGGTGTCGACCAGGATGTAGGAGCGCCCTTGCCACTTTGCCTCACCGTATTGGCGATCACGGGTCAGACCGGAAAGGTCGCCAACAATAGCGTCGCGGCTTTTGGTCAGGCGGTTGAACATGGTGGATTTGCCGACGTTCGGTCGGCCCACCAGGGCGATTACGGGAACCATGCGGCTCTCCACTTCGTTATTTCAGAAAATACAAAAGCCGCTGCGAGGCAGCGGCTGGTGCTCGGGGCAGCACATGACGTGCCGCAAAGCCTTGCGGAGCAAGGCTGCCTGGGAACATCGCTATCCCCAAGCATAGTCAAACCATTACTTGATGGTCAGGGCTTCCAGTTTGCCGCTGTTGCCATACACGTAAATCATGTCACCCACCACCAGCGGACGGGCACGCAGGCCGTCGCTGTCGATGCGTTCACGGCCGACGAAACGACCGTCCACCTGACTCAACAGGTGCAGGTAACCTTCCAGGTCACCGACTGCAACGTAACTGGAGAACACTTCCGGTGCCGATAGTTGACGGCGAGCCAGCGAGTCGTTGCTCCACAAGGAGGTGGTCGAACGCTCGTCGACGCCTTCAACGGTACCCGAAGACAGGCTCACATAGACGCTGCCGAAACCTTGGGCGACACCGGCATAGCTGGAAGCATCACGCTGCCAGAGCTGACGACCGCTTTGCAGGTCCAGGGCCGCTACGCGCCCCTGATAGCTKGCGACATAGACCTTGTCGCCGGACAGCAGCAGGCCACCGTCGATATCGACCACGCGTTCCAGCTCCGAGCGACCCTGTGGAATCGCAATGCGCTGCTCCCACACCGGCACGCCGTTGGAGATATCCAGCGCCACGACTTTACCGGTCGACAGGCCGGCAATCGCCAGGCGGTTGGTCACGATCGGCGCACTGGTGCCGCGCAGAGTCAGGACCGCTGGCGTGCTGTCATACAACCAGCRCTGGTTACCGGTGGAAGCATCCAGACCGATCAGACGATCGTCCTGGGTTTGAACCACCACCACGTCACCGTTGTTGGCAGGCGGTGCGAGCACTTCACTGGTCACGCGAGCGCGCCATTTCTCTTCACCGGAGCTTGCATCCAGGGCAACCACTTCGCCCTTGAGCGTGCCGATCATGACCAGACCRTAACCCACGCCAACGGCGCCGGACACAGGCAGCTCAAGATCTTTCTTCCATTTGACGTCGCCGTTCATGCGATCCAGCGCCATCACCACGCCTTTGACGTCGGCAGCATAGATGGTGTTGCCATCGATGGCCGGCACCAGCATGTTGTAGGTCTCGCCCTGGCCGTTACCGACCGAACGGCTCCACTGCTTTTGCAGGACCACTTCTTCCTTGAATTTGACCAGCTCGGCCGGCGGCAATTCTTTTTTGCTGTTGCTGCTGCAACCCGCGGCCAGAATGGCCAGAGCCAGCAATGCTGCATGTTTCCAACGGATCACGTCACGCATCCCCTTTGGCCAGGTCGTCCAGCTTGATTTGTAAGCCACCGACCGCCGCTTCATCCGACAGCGCAGCCTTGGCTTTTTGGTAAGCAGCATGGGCTTCATCGGTACGACCCAACTGGACCAACAGGTCACCCTTGAGTTCTTCGCGAGTGGCCAGGAATGCCTGATCGGCATCACCTTCGAGCAATTTCAGTGCTTCGTCAGCCTTGTTCTGTGCGGCCAGGACCTGGGCCAGACGCTGACGCGCCACTTCGCCCAGCGCCGGGTTGGCAGGTTTGTCAGCCACAACCTTGAGCTGGCTTGCAGCGTCATCCAGCTTGCCGCTGTCGACCGCGACTTTCGCCACGAACAGGCTGCCGTATTGGGCGTAAGCCGTGCCGCCGAACTCGCTGTTGAGCTTGTTCGCGAGGTCCGCTACACGGGCCGCGTCAGGCTTGCCGTCCGGGGTCAGCGTGGTTTCCAGCAATTGCTGGTAAAGCATCGAGGCGCCTTGCGACTGATTGCTCTGATACTTGTGAAACGCCTGCCAGCCGAACACGATGACCAGCGCCAACAGGCCGCCGGTTACGAGAGGTTTGCCGTTACGCTGCCACCAGTCTTTGAATTCCGCCAGATGTTCGTCTTCGGTACTCGACACCCCAATACTCCTTATTCGCTAAATCGGCTGTTTGACAGCTTCAACCCTGCACGACGCAGGTGGCCAGGTGAGCGGCAAGCGCATCCCAGGCAATGCTTTGTTGTTCGCCCTGGCCACGCAGGGGTTTGAAACCTACCACTTGCTGGGCCATTTCGTCGTCACCGAGGATCAATGCGTATAGCGCACCGCTCTTGTCGGCCTTCTTGAACTGACTTTTGAAGCTGCCCGCGCCGGCATTGATCTGCAGGCGCAGGTTTGGCAACTGATCACGAACCCGCTCGCTCAGTGTCAGAGCGGCCAGTTCGGCAGCCTCACCGAAGGCGCACAGGTAGACGTCAACCTGCCGGGAGATTTCTTCCGGGATCTGCTCCAGGGTTTCGAGCATCAGCACCAGGCGCTCGATGCCCATGGCGAAACCAACGCCCGGCGTCGGCTTGCCGCCCATCTGCTCGACCAGGCCATCGTAACGGCCACCCGCGCAGACAGTGCCCTGGGCGCCGAGTTTGTCGGTGACCCATTCGAATACGGTTTTGCTGTAGTAATCCAGCCCGCGCACCAGCTTCGGGTTGATCACGTAAGGAATGCCGGCTGCGTCCAGACGCGCCTTGAGGCCCTCGAAGTGCACGCGGGATTCTTCATCGAGGTAGTCGGCCATCTTCGGTGCATCGACCAGCGCCGCCTGGGTATCGGGGTTCTTGGTATCGAGCACTCGCAGCGGGTTGGTTTTCAAGCGGCGCTGGCTGTCTTCGTCCAGTTGGTCCAGGCGTGCCGTCAGGTACTCCACCAGCGCATCGCGATAACGAGCGCGAGAGGCGCTGGTGCCCAGGCTGTTGAGCTCAAGCTTGACCGCGTCACGGATACCCAGCTCGCCCCACAGGCGCCAGGTCAGCACGATCAGTTCGGCGTCGATGTCCGGACCATCAAGGTTGAAAACTTCGCAACCGATCTGGTGGAACTGACGATAACGGCCTTTTTGCGGACGCTCGTGGCGGAACATCGGGCCGATGTACCAGAGTTTCTGCACCTGGCCACCGCCGGAGATGCCGTGCTCAAGCACTGCACGTACGCAGGCTGCCGTGCCTTCAGGACGCAGGGTCAGCGAGTCGCCGTTACGGTCCTCGAAGGTGTACATCTCTTTTTCGACGATGTCGGTCACTTCACCGATGGAGCGTTTGAACAGCTCGGTGAACTCGACGATCGGCGTGCGAATCTGCTTGTAACCGTAGTTATCCAGCAGACGCGAAACGGTGCCCTCGAAGTGACGCCACAGCGGGGTCTGTTCGGGCAGGATGTCGTTCATGCCACGTATGGCTTGCAGAGACTTGCTCACTATAAATCCTTAAATTCGTTCGATCAGCCGCGCGCGATCAGCGCTGCGTCGGCTTCGACCTTTTCGGCCGCTTTCTGGCGGATCAACCTTTCCAGCTCATCCACCAGATTGTCATTCGTCAATTTCTGCGACGGCTTGCCATCGATGTAAATCAGGTTCGGCGTACCGCCAGTCAGGCCGATATGGGCCTCTTTGGCTTCGCCGGGACCGTTGACCACGCAACCGATGACCGCGACATCCAGCGGCACCAACAGATCTTCGAGGCGCCCTTCCAGTTCGTTCATGGTTTTYACCACATCGAAGTTCTGCCGCGAGCAGCTCGGGCAGGCGATGAAGTTGATGCCACGGGAACGCAGATGCAGGGACTTGAGAATGTCGTAGCCGACTTTCACTTCCTCGACCGGGTCAGCCGCCAACGAGATGCGAATAGTATCGCCAATCCCTTCGGCGAGCAGCATACCGAGGCCCACGGCGGATTTCACTGTGCCTGAACGCAAACCGCCGGCTTCAGTGATGCCCAGGTGCAGTGGCTGCACGATTTCCTTGGCCAGCAGGCGATAGGCTTCGACGGCCATGAACACGTCGGAGGCCTTCACGCTGACCTTGAAGTCCTGGAAGTTCAGGCGTTCAAGGTGCTCGACGTGACGCAGGGCCGACTCGACCAGCGCGGCCGGTGTCGGTTCGCCGTATTTCTTCTGCAGGTCTTTTTCCAGCGAACCGGCGTTGACGCCGATCCGGATCGGAATCCCGCGGTCACGGGCAGCATCGACCACCGCGCGCACACGGTCTTCACGACCGATGTTGCCCGGGTTGATCCGCAGGCAATCGACGCCCAGTTCGGCTACGCGCAAGGCGATCTTGTAGTCGAAGTGAATGTCGGCAACCAACGGCACCTTGACCAGTTGCTTGATTCGACCGAAGGCTTCCGCCGCGTCCATGTCCGGAACGGAAACCCGCACGATGTCGACACCAGCCGCTTCCAGACGATTGATCTGGGCCACGGTGGCAGCAACGTCATTGGTGTCGCTGTTGGTCATGCTCTGTACAGCGATAGGCGCATCACCGCCCACCGGTACCGAACCAACCCAGATCTTGCGGGATTCGCGACGTTTGATTGGAGATTCGCCGTGCATGACTTATTGACCCAACTTCAGGCGAGCAGTCTCGCCACTGGTGAACGGAGCTACATCGACCACTTGCCCGTTGTAGCTGACCTGCGCGCCACGGGCGTAGCCCAGGCGTACTGTAAACGGTGGTTTACCGCTGACGTCGGCGGTTTCGCCCTTACGCTTGAGACCGCTCAACAGCACTTTGCCGTTGCCATCGGTGACTTGCGTCCAGCAATTGGCAGAGAACTGAATCTGCACCTTACCCGCGCCGGCAACCGGAGTGGCCGGAGCAGCAGCCGAAGCGGCAGGTGCTGGCACGGCAGCCACGACGGGCGCTGGCGCAACAGCCACAACCGGGGCCGCTGGCGTCGCAACAACCGGGGCAGGCGCGGTACGCACTGGAGCAACAACCGGGGCCGTCGGTGCAACCACCGGGGCGACCGGAGCAGCTGGCGTCGGCGCTTCGGCATTTGTCTGAACTTCGGCAGTCGCCTGGCCTTCCGGCAATGCCAGAGGCGTGCCGGCTTCGACCTGGCCTTCTACCACGGCCTGATCTTCCGGCTCGTCGAGCGGATGGATCTGCGTGGTGCCATCGGCGCCTTCGACTTCGACGTGTTCCGGGCTCAGACCGATCAGGTCCTTGGTGCGCAGCGAGGTTTGATCCTGCCACCAGACAAAACCGCCCCCCACCACGGCCATCAGCAACAACAGGCTGACGATGCGCAAAATGGTGTGGGAGACCCGCGATGGCTCCTCGATACGCCCAAGGCTGTGCACGTTGCTGCCCTGGGAGTCGGTGCCGGTGTGCTGGTCGAATTGCTGGACCAGAACGGCCTGGTCCATGCCGAGCAATTTGGCGTAGGCGCGGATATAGCCGCGAGCAAAGGTATGCCCCGGCAGCTTGTCGAAAGCGCCGTCTTCCAGATTCTTCAAGGAATTAGCGGTGAGATTGAGCTTGAGCGCTACTTCCGCCAGCGACCAACCATTGCTTTCGCGGGCCTGACGCAGGGTCTCTCCGGGGTTTACGCGAGTCGCTGCTACAACTTCTGGATGCGCCGCTTTCATCATTGCTCCGACAGGTATTGCTGATATTCCGGCGTACCGGGATAGAGTCGTTTTAATTGCAGGCCAAAACTGGCGGCCTTGTCGCGATCGTCGAACACTTTGGCCAGCCGAACGCCGAGCAATAGACTACGTGCATTTTGCTCGGCGAGCAGGCTAAAACGATCGTAATAGTCACGCGCGGGCACATAATGCCTGTCTTCGTACGACAACTCAGCCATTTCCAGCAACGCACGTGGCTGTTGACGGTTCAGGCGCAGGGCTTTTTCCAGGTGCTGCCGGGCCAAGTCACGCTGACCGAGCATTGAAGCCGTCATGCCGAGGTTCTCGAAAACCCGCGAACGCTCCGGATAAAGGCTATCGGCAGCCGCTTGTTCAAAGCGCTCGTAAGCTTCTTTGTAACGTTTCTCTTCAAAGAGAAAGCTGCCGTAGTTGTTCAGGATACGAGCATCGCCAGGACGAGCGGACAATGCCTTGCGAAAATGCTGATCCGCGAGTTCAGGTTCCATCTCGGCCTGAAACACCAGGCCCAATGCTGCGTTGGAATCCGGGTCGGCGCTATCCAGTTCGAGGGCCTTCTTCAACGGGACTTTCGCCCGTTCGGTCATGCCCTGCTGCAGATACCCCACGCCCAACTGCACATACGCAGCACGCGCCTCATCGCGCCCCTTGCTGGTTTTCATCGGATTGAAATCACCCGACAGAACACAACCAGCCGACAGGCTGGCGAACAGCAGAAGCAGCGCTAGGCGCAGTGACATAGAGATCCTCTCTTAAGTACGATTCGCAGCGTCTTGCGGCATATCGTTGTCGGCGCTCAACTCACGCACGGCGATATAACGTTCGCTACGACGGGTGCGATCCAGCACCTGTCCTACCAATTGGCCACACGCAGCGTCGATGTCTTCGCCACGGGTGGTGCGCACGGTGACATTGAAGCCAGCGTGATGAAGTTGATCCTGGAAACGACGGATGGCGTTGTTGCTCGGCCGCTCGTAACCGGAATGAGGGAACGGGTTGAACGGGATCAGGTTGATCTTGCAAGGCGTGTCCTTGAGCAACTCGATCATTTCAACCGCATGCTCGACCTTGTCATTGATGTCCTTGAGCAAGGTGTACTCGGTCGAAGTTCAGCAGCGGCTCACCCATGCYCATCATCACCACGTTGGTGATGGCACGGTCGGCGGTTGCCGGGATGCTGCCGAACGATTTATTGGCAATCCACACCTGGCCGATGACTTCGGCGGCGGTGAGGTTGCTGTTGAAACCTTGCTTGCCGGTGGAGCAGAAACTGCAATCCAGGGCACAGCCTGCCTGGGACGAAACGCACAGAGTGCCGCGCTTGCCCTGGGGAATGTAGACGGTCTCGACGCAGCTGCCGGACGCCACGCGCACCACCCACTTGCGGGTGCCGTCGCTGGAGATGTCCTCGCTGACCACTTCGGGGCCGCGAACTTCGGCAATCGCCTTGAGCTTGTCGCGCAAGGCCTTGCTGACGTTCGTCATGGCGTCGAAATCATCGACGCCAAGGTGGTGAATCCACTTCATTACCTGACTGGCACGGAAACGCTTCTCCCCGATTGAGTCGAAGAATTTTTCCATTTCCGGCTGAGTCAGACCCAGCAGGTTAGTTTTTGCAGTCGATGTAGTCATGGATTCACCTTCACTCATAAGCCAGTGCTTAGCGAGTGGTTACTTCAGTAGCTGCGAAGAAGTACGAGATTTCGCGAGCAGCAGCGGCTTCGGAGTCCGAACCGTGCACAGCGTTGGCGTCGATGGAGTCAGCGAAGTCAGCGCGGATGGTACCGGCAGCAGCTTCTTTAGGGTTGGTAGCGCCCATCAGCTCACGGTTCAGAGCGATAGCGTTTTCGCCTTCCAGAACCTGAACGACAACCGGACCGGAGATCATGAAAGCAACCAGGTCGCCGAAGAAACCGCGCTCTTTGTGCTCAGCGTAGAAGCCTTCAGCTTCAGCTTTGGACAGCTGCTTCATTTTCGAAGCTACAACGCGCAGGCCAGCTTTTTCGAAACGAGTGGTGATCTCGCCGATGACGTTTTTTGCAACTGCATCAGGCTTGATGATGGAGAAAGTACGTTGAACAGCCATGGTGTAACTCCAGAAACGGTAATTTGCGAAAAATTAAACCCGCGAATTATACGCGGGTTCTTGGGTATTGCCTAACGGCGTACAGTGCGTTCAGTCTGCTTCTTCGATCCAGGCCGCTTGAATCGCTTCAAGTACCTTCTCGCCACCGCGGGTCGGATCATCACTGAACTCCGGCAGAGCCATGACCCAGCTGTGCAGATCGACGAAGTTCACGTAACGCGGATCCACATCCGGCTTGCTGTCAGCCAGCTGGATCGCGATTTCCAGCACATCAACCCATTTAAGACTCATGCCAGTTCCTTGAATCAGTGCGGCGCTTCGGCAGCGTGGTTGAGCGAGTATTTAGGAATTTCAACGGTCAGGTCTTCAGTCCCGACGATTGCCTGACAGGTCAGGCGCGACTGCGCTTCCAGACCCCAGGCCCGATCAAGATAGTCCTCTTCCAGCTCATCGGCCTCATTCAGCGAGTCAAAGCCTTCGCGAATGATGCAGTGGCAGGTGGTGCAGGCACAGACGCCGCCGCAGGCGCTCTCGATCTCGATATGGTTCTCATGAGCCACTTCGAGAATGGACTTGCCGGTCTCAGCCTCTACGACCATTCCGTCCGGGCAATGCTCGGCGTGTGGCAGAAAAATGATCTGCGGCATCAGTTATTCCTCGATTTCATTCAGGTTGCGCCCCGCCAGAGCGGCTTTCACCGTCGAGTCCAGGCGGCGGGCAGCAAAGGCATCGGTCACTTGCGACAGACGCTTGGTCTGCTGCTCGATGGCGTAACCATCGGTGCCTTTCATCAATTCGGTCAGTTCCTGCATCTGCAATTCGATGACCATGCGTTCTTCGGCGTCGAGCAGGCGCTCGCCGTCGACATCGAGGGCGCCCTGCACCGCTTCGATCAAACGCTGGGCATCGACCTGCTGTTCACGCAGTACGCGGGCGACCTTGTCGTCGTTGGCGTGCTGGAACGAATCCTTGAGCATGCGGGCGATTTCGCCGTCGGTCAGGCCGTAGGACGGCTTGACCTGAATGCTCGCCTCGACGCCCGAACCCAATTCGCGGGCAGCCACGCTGAGCAAGCCATCGGCATCGACCTGGAAGGTCACGCGAATCTTCGCCGCACCTGCGACCATGGCCGGAATGCCGCGCAATTCGAAGCGCGCCAGAGAACGGCAATCGCTGATCAGCTCGCGCTCGCCCTGCAGCACATGAATCATCATGGCCGACTGGCCGTCTTTATAAGTCGTGAAGTCCTGAGCGCGAGCGACCGGGATGGTGGTGTTACGCGGAATCACCTTCTCCATCAGACCGCCCATGGTTTCCAGCCCCAGGGACAACGGAATCACGTCGAGCAGCAGCAGTTCGTCGCCATCGCGCTTGTTGCCCGCCAGGGTATCGGCCTGGATCGCAGCACCAATGGCCACCACTTGATCCGGATCGATCTCGGTCAGCGGCTGACGACCAAAGGCTTCAGCTACGGCGTCGCGAACACGCGGCACGCGGGTCGAACCGCCGACCATCACCACCGCTTTCACGTCTTCCAGTTCAACACCGGAATCACGCACGGCGCGACGACAGGCTTTCAGGCTGCGAGCAACCATCGGCTCGATCAGCGCATCAAAGGCTTCGCGGGTCAGCTCGGATTTCCAGTCGTTATAAACGACTTCAACCGTCGCGGCATTCGTCAGGGCTTCCTTGGCCGCGCAAGCGGTTTGCAGCAGATGACGCTGCGCACCCGGATCGAGGTCGGCAGACAGGCCCGCGCGCTCGATGATCCAGCCAGCAATCGCGTGATCGAAGTCATCGCCGCCCAGGGCACTGTCGCCACCGGTCGCCAGCACTTCAAAGACACCGCCGGTCAGACGCAGAATCGAAATATCGAAAGTGCCGCCGCCCAGGTCGTAAATGGCAACCAGGCCTTCAGCATGCTGATCCAGACCGTAAGCCACCGCCGCAGCGGTTGGCTCGTTGAGCAAACGCAGCACGTTCAGACCGGCCAGCTTGGCCGCATCCTTGGTTGCCTGGCGCTGTGCGTCATCGAAGTAAGCCGGAACGGTAATCACCGCGCCAACCAGTTCGCCGCCCAGCGTCAACTCGGCGCGCTGACGCAACACCTTGAGGATATCGGCGGACACTTCGACCGGGCTTTTCGGCCCTTGCACAGTGTCGATGAACGGCATGTGCGACTCGCCATCGACAAAGCGGTACGGCAGCTGCTCGCCCAATTGCTTGACGTCGGACAGACCACGACCCATCAAGCGCTTGACCGACAACACCGTGTTCAGCGGATCGGTAGCGGCTGCCAGCTTGGCGGACTCGCCGACCTCGACACGGTCAGCGTGATAGCGCACCGCAGACGGCAGGATCACCTGCCCGTCAGCGTCGGCCAGTGGCTCGGAAAGACCACTGCGCAACGCAGCGACCAGCGAATTGGTAGTGCCCAAGTCGATCCCCACAGCCAGACGACGCTGGTGCGGTTGAGGACTTTGGCCGGGTTCGGCGATCTGCAGTAGGGCCATCGTTATCAGGACTTATCTGTATATCAGGCGTGCGACCGAGGCGGCACTGGGTTAATCGTCGAGGCGCTCTTCTAACTGGCGCACTTCGTAGGTGAGCTTGTCGAGGAACTGCATGCGCCGCATCAGGCGTTCGGCCTGTTCACGCTGCACTGCATCATTCCAGCAAGCTGCGAAGCTTTCGTTCAGTACATCCTGAGCGACCTTCAGGCGGCGCTTGAATACCACAATCCCGGCCAGATCGGCACTGTCTTGCAGGTCTTCGAGCTCTTCGCGCCATTGCATCTGCTGCAGAAGAAATTCCGGATCATGCACCGTGACCTCCAGCGGCAGCTCGCGACCACCCATGGCGAGCAGGTAACGCGCGCGCTTGGGGGGACTTTTGAGCGTCTGGTAGGCCTCGTTGAGGCTAGCGGATTGCTCTAGCGCCAGCCGTTGCTCACGCTCGGAAGCGTCAGCAAAGCGGTCTGGATGAACGCTGCGCGCCAACTCACGGTAGCGCGTAGCCAGCTGGTCGAGGTCCAGATTGAAGCTCGGTTGCAGCTCAAATAAAGCGAAATGACAAGGAGTACCCACGAGCAGCCTCAGATGTTGAAGCTTTCGCCGCAGCCACATTCACCGCGCACGTTGGGATTGTTGAACTTGAAGCCTTCGTTCAACCCTTCCTTGACGAAATCGAGCTCGGTGCCGTCCAGGTAAGCCAGGCTTTTCGGATCGATGATCACTTTCTCGCCATGACTGACGAAGACCTGATCGTCGGCCCCTACCTCATCGACAAACTCCAGCACGTAGGCAAGGCCGGAACAGCCCGTGGTGCGAACACCCAGACGAATCCCATCACCCTTGCCGCGCCCGTCGAGGGAGCGTCGCACGTGTTGAGCAGCCGCTTCTGTCATGCTGATAGCCATCGGTGACTCCTTACTCGTCGCCAATACTTGAAAGTCAGATCAAGCCTTTCTTCTGCTTGTAATCGCGAACGGCAGCCTTGATGGCGTCTTCAGCGAGTACCGAGCAGTGGATTTTCACTGGCGGCAAGGCCAGTTCTTCAGCCAGCTGGGTGTTCTTGATGGTCTCGGCTTCGTCCAGAGTCTTGCCCTTCATCCACTCGGTAGCGAGGGAGCTGGAGGCAATGGCAGAGCCGCAGCCGTAGGTCTTGAACTTGGCGTCTTCGATGATGCCTTGCTCGTTGACCTTGATTTGCAGGCGCATAACGTCGCCGCACGCCGGAGCGCCGACCATGCCGGTGCCGACATCAGGATCTTCCGCGTCCATCTTGCCGACGTTGCGCGGGTTCTCGTAGTGGTCGATGACCTTTTCGCTGTAAGCCATGATTAATCCTCACTCATCAGAGAGTCGCTCTTGGGGCCCTGCAAGCCAGCTTTTCAACTGGGTTACAGAGCCCGTGTACGGCGACTTAATTCGTTAGTGTGCCGCCCACTCGATTTTCGAAATGTCGACGCCGTCTTTGTACATGTCCCACAGCGGCGACAGAGCGCGCAGCTTGGTGACGGCCTCGCAGACTTTCTGCGCGGCATAATCGATTTCTTCTTCGGTGGTGAAGCGGCCGAAGGTGAAGCGAATCGAGCTGTGTGCCAGTTCGTCGTTGCGGCCCAGGGCGCGCAGTACGTACGAAGGCTCAAGCGACGCCGAGGTACAGGCCGAACCGGACGATACCGCCAGGTCCTTGAGCGCCATGATCAGCGACTCGCCTTCAACGTAGTTGAAGCTCAGGTTCAGGTTGTGCGGAACGCGGGCGGTCAGGCTGCCGTTGACGTACAGCTCTTCGAGGCCTTCGACCTGCTTGAAGAAACGGTCGCTCAGGGCTTTGATCCGAACGTTTTCGGCAGCCATGTCTTCCTTGGCCACACGGAACGCTTCGCCCATGCCAACGATCTGGTGAGTGGCCAGGGTGCCGGAACGCATGCCACGCTCGTGACCGCCGCCGTGCATGGTCGCTTCAAGGCGAACACGCGGCTTGCGGCTGACGTACAGCGCGCCGATGCCTTTAGGACCGTAGGTCTTGTGGGCCGAGAAGGACATCAGGTCGACTTTCAGCTTTTGCAGGTCGATCTCGACCTTGCCGGTGGACTGCGCAGCGTCGACGTGGAACAGGATGCCCTTGGAACGGGTCAGTTCACCGATGGCTGCGATGTCGTTGATGGTGCCGATTTCGTTGTTCACGTGCATGACCGACACCAGGATGGTGTCATCGCGCAGCGCGGCTTCGATCATTTCAGGCGTTACCAGACCGTCTTCACGAGGATCGAGGTAGGTCACTTCGAAACCTTCGCGCTCCAGTTGGCGCATGGTGTCGAGGACCGCCTTGTGTTCGATCTTGGTGGTGATCAGGTGCTTGCCCTTGGTGCTGTAGAAATGCGCGACACCCTTGATTGCCAGGTTGTCGGACTCGGTGGCACCGGAGGTCCAGACGATTTCACGCGGGTCGGCGTTGACCAGGTCGGCGACCTGGCGGCGAGCGTTTTCGACCGATTCTTCGGCTTTCCAGCCGAACACGTGGGAGCGGGACGCCGGGTTACCGAAGTTTCCGTCGACCAGCAGGCATTCACTCATCTTTTGCGCGACACGCGGATCAACCGGGGTGGTCGCAGAGTAATCAAGGTAAATCGGCAATTTCATGGACTCTCTCCTAAATCAGGCTGGCTGGCGTGCCGCTAGCTCTTTGGCTGTCATTCGACGGCGGACGCTTCGATCTTGTCCAGACGCGGTGTCTTGYTGTTGCAACGACGCTGGTCCTGACGCTGGGCTACTTCTTGCACTTCACGGCGAGTGACAAGGTCAGCCAAGCTGATACCGCTCAGAAATTCGTGGATTTGCAGGCTCAGATCACACCACAAGTGGTGGGTCAGACAGGTGTCGCCGCCATGGCAATCACCCAGTCCCTGGCATTTGGTTGCATCGACCGATTCGTTGACCGCATCGATCACCTGAGCGACCTGGATGCCCTGCATGTCACGCGACAGCTGGTAGCCACCGCCTGGTCCGCGGACACTGGAAACCAGATTGCTGCGGCGCAATTTGGCGAAGAGCTGTTCGAGGTAGGACAGGGAAATGCCTTGGCGCTCAGAGATATCGGCCAGGGACACCGGGCCATGTTGCGCGTGCAACGCCAGGTCAAGCATGGCGGTGACAGCGTATCGGCCTTTTGTAGTCAGTCGCATGGACAATTACCACGGAGTTACGGGATGGGGGCGAGTATGCAATTCCCGAGTATTCAAGTCAACTATAAGACCTAGTACTTTAGTCAGGTTTACCCGCAAAAGAGCGCGCGCACTATAACAAAGGCTGGAGGTGATCGACCAGCAAATGCGCGTTATCGTTCTTCGCKAGCAAGCCCGCTCCCACACTTGATCTGCGCAACACCAGAGATCCAGTGTGGGAGCGAGCCTGCTCGCGATGGGGCCACCCCGGTTTAGCTGGCCTGACTTTCATCCTTGCCTTTTACACAGGCGAAGTCTTCTTCGCGCAGCTCAGGCAAGTCCTTGGCACAGTAAGGGCTGCCCAGATCCTTGAGCGCGCCGCACATGTCTTCCAGTCGACCATCGACCRCTTGCAGGTGATCCAGCAACTGACCGATGGCACGCGCCACCGGGTCCGGCATGTCTTCGCTGACGCCGTAGGCATCAAAACCAATCTTCTCGGCCATGGCCTTGCGCCTGGCTTCCAGCTCATCATCGGACTTGACGATGATCCGCCCTGGAATCCCGACCACTGTCGCTCCTGCCGGAACAGCCTTGGTCACAACCGCATTGGAACCCACCTTGGCACCCGCGCCCACGGTGAATGGCCCCAACACCTTGGCGCCCGCCCCTACCACTACGCCGTCTTCCAGCGTCGGGTGGCGCTTGCCTTTGTTCCAGCTGGTACCACCGAGGGTCACGCCTTGATACAGCGTCACGTCATTGCCGATTTCGGCGGTTTCGCCGATGACAATGCCCATGCCATGGTCAATAAAGAAGCGACGGCCGACCTTGGCCCCAGGATGGATCTCGATCCCGGTCAACCAGCGGCCGAAGTTCGATACCAACCGCGCCAGCCATTTCCAGCCCATGCCCCATAACGCCGACGACAGGCGATGAATCCAGATGGCGTGCATGCCCGGGTAGCAGGTCAACACCTCAAACGCATTACGTGCCGCCGGGTCACGGTGGAAAACGCTCTGGATATCTTCACGCAAACGCTCGAACATCATTAATCCTTCCGTTTAAGAAGCTCACCACGGGCCGCTTTCTGGGTTTCCGTGAGGATGCCACGCAAAATATTCATTTCCGCCCGGCTGACCGAGCTTCGTCCGTACAACCGGCGCAGGCGCGCCATCAAGTGCCGTGGTTTTTCCGGATCGAGAAACTCGATGGCCACCAGCGTTTGCTCCAGGTGCTCATAGAATCGCTCCAGCTC
>NZ_JBFTLU010000110.1:0-14522 GCF_056396605.1 Pseudomonas sp. 05T35 | reverse complement strand
GTTAACTGCAGCATTTTTTTGCAATGCCCTAGAGAAACTAAATGAGCGAGCTGGCGGAAAAGGTCCAACAGGATTTGGTTGAGGYCATCGATAACGATGACCTGGTTCTGCCAACATTGCCGGAAGTGGCTTTGCAGATTCGCAAGGCCGCCGAAGACCCGGAAATCAGCGTCGCCGACCTGAGCAAAGTCATCGGCCGCGACACCGCGCTGTCCGCGCGCTTGATCAAGGTGGTCAACAGTCCGTTGCTGCGTGCCGCTCAGGAAGTGACCGACCTGCACACGGCAATCACCCGACTGGGCATCAATTACAGCAGCAACCTGGCTATCGGTCTGGTCATGGAGCAGATTTTCCATGCCCGCTCCGAGGTGGTGGAACAGAAGATGCGCGAAGTCTGGCGCAAGAGCCTGGAAATCGCCGGTGTCAGCTATGCGCTGTGCCGCACTCATACCCAATTGAAACCGGATCAGGCGGCCCTTGGCGGGCTGGTGCATCAGATCGGTGTGCTGCCGATTCTGACCTACGCCGAAGACCACTACGAATTGCTGTCAGACCCGGTCAGCCTCAACCATGTGATCGAGCACATTCATCCGTTGCTCGGTGACAAGTTGCTGCAGGTCTGGGAGTTTCCGGAAATGCTGGTGAAGCTGCCGGGGCTGTATCTGGACTTCAAGCGTCAGTCCAAGCAGGTCGATTATGTCGACCTGGTACAGATCGCCAGCCTGTATTGCCACAAGGACACCGATCATCCACTGTCCAGAGTTGATGTGCTCGGCGTGCCGGCGTTCAAAAAACTGGGGATTGATCCGGAGAACACGGCAATGTGCAGCGATCTGGATGAGTCACGATCGATGTTCTACTGATCAAGAGACCGCAGCGCCCCCATCGCGAGCAGGCTCGCTCCCACACTTGGTCCCCCTGTGTGTCGGAAATCCTGTGGGAGCGAGCCTGCTCGCGATGGGGCCAGAACAGGCACAACAAAACTACCCGGCGATAAAACTGACCCGAACCTTCAGCCCACGCTGCGCGCCATCGTGCAGGCTGATCTGAGCCAGATGGGCGCGGCAGATTTCACCGACAATCGCCAGGCCCAGGCCTGAACCCGCCACCTGCTGATTACGCCGATAGAAGCGTTCGAACACCCGATCGCGCTCCTCAAGCGGAATCCCCGGTCCATCATCCTCGACCTCCAGCACCGCCGGAGCACTGACGCGCAAGATCACGTTGCCGCCGGGCGGCGTGTGAGCCAAGGCGTTATCCACCAGATTGCTCAACAGTTCATTCAACAGCGTGGGCTCGCCGCGCAGCCACACCGGTTCCTCAGCCTCCAATGCCAACGCGACGCCCCGCGCGTGGGCCAACGGCGCCATGGCCATGCCCAACTCGCGAGCCAGTTGACTCAGATCGAGCAACTGCGCCCCACCCTCGGCAATCGCCCGCGCACCGTTCTCGACGCGTGCAAGCGACAGCAATTGATTCGCCAGATGAGTCAGCCGATCAGTGCCCTGAGCGGCGCTCTCCAACGTATTTCGCCAAGTATCGGGCTCAGTCGCCCGCAGCCCTAATTCAAGCCTTGCCTTAAGGGCCGCCAATGGCGTTCGCAACTCATGGGCGGCATCGGCAATGAACTGCGCCTGACGCTCGAACTGCCCGCGCAAGCGCTCGGTAAAGTGGTTAAGGGCGCGCACCAGCGGCCACAATTCGCGCTGCACTTCTACCAGCGGCAAAGGCCGAAGGTCATCCGACTGCCGCTCCTCCACCACCGTGCGCAAACGCTCGAGCGGGCGCAATGCCGCGCTCACCGCAAACCACACCAGCAGCAACGCTCCTCCGGCCAGCATGCCCAGACGCAGCAAGGTATCGGTCATCAGGCTGCGAGCCATGCGGACACGCGCCTCGTCGGTTTCCGCCACGCGGATTTCCGCCATGCCATTCATGTTCGGCTCGGTCACCGGCTTGAGCAGGCTCACCACCCTCACGTTCTGCCCTTGGTAAATGGCGTCATAGAACCGCGCCAGCGCTGGATAATCGTCGGTTCGCGGCGTGCCTGGCGGTGGTCCGGGCAGGTTCTCGTAACCGGAAATCAGCTGCTGATGGATGTCGTTGACCTGGTAGTAAATGCGCCCGGCGCTGTCGTAGGCGAACGTGTCCAGCGCCACGTAAGGCACATCGGCACTGAGGCTGCCATCGCGCTGGGAAAGCCCGGCGGCGATGGTTCGCGCCGAGGCCAGCAAGGTCCGGTCATACGCCGTGTCGGCCGCTTCGCGACCATTCCAGTAGGCACTCAAACCGCTGGCGATCATCAGCACCACCAGCAGCAGTGCGAGGTTCCACAGTAGCCGCCAGCGCAGACTGCCGGGCTTATGCATCGCGGGCTTCCAGCAGGTAACCGAGCCCCCTGAAGGTCACGATTGCGACTGCATGGCCGTCGAGTTTCTTGCGCAAACGGTGGACGTAGATTTCGATGGCGTCAGGGCTGGCCTCTTCGTCCAGACCAAACACCTGGGAGGCCAACTGCTCCTTGCTCATCACCCGCCCAGGGCGCGCGATCAACGCCTCGAGCACCGCTTGCTCACGGGAAGTCAGGGTCAGCAGCTCATCGCCAAGGGTGAAGCGCCGAGTGTCCAGGTCATACACCAACACGCCACAGCGTTGCTGACGCTCGCCGCCGAGTACGCTGCGCCGCAACAGGGCCTTGACCCGCGCTTCCAGCTCCGTCAGCTCAAAGGGTTTGGCCAGGTAGTCATCGGCGCCAAGGTTGAGCCCGTGAACCCGATCCTTGACGTCGCTGCGGGCCGTCAGCATCAGCACCGGCAAGTTCTTGCCACGGCTGCGCAAACGCGCCAGCACCTCGAAACCATCCATGCGCGGCAGGCCGACATCAAGGATCGCCACCGCGTACTCCTCGCTGTTCAAGGCCAGGTCGGCGGCCACCCCATCGTGCAGCACATCGACGGTCAAACCGGTGCTCTTGAGCGCTTGGGCGACACTTTCGGCCAACTGCAGATGGTCTTCGACGAGAAGAACACGCATGGTTTTTTACCTCGTTTTGGGGATGGTCGACGCCATTCTTTGGCGCGGAGTTTACAGCCGCATCCGCCTCTGTGAAGCCCGAAAACAATGAAAGTCTGCTGAAAGGTTGGAGAAAGGTTAGCCCGTTAGAGTCCAGCCACGGACCGTTTCGACTGCCGTGACCATGAAGCGCTGCAACCGAAAAACGCCTCGAAGCGTTTTCGTCAAATAAGAACAATAAATGGAGTATTTCAGCATGCTGTCCACACAGCCTCAGGCTTGCCCGCCTGCGCGTTTTTTCCGCCTCGCCTCCACCGCTCTCGCCAGTGCCGCGAGTACTCCAAACTTGGCCTGACCGGCAAAATGAAGATCTCTGCTACCGAGCTCAAAGTCGGCAGCCTGATACCTGAATTGCCGACCCTCAAGCCCAACGATGGGCGGATTCTGCCGCAGACCTTTGAAGGCGGCCTGGTGACTTCAAAGGAAATCAAGAACCTGACCTTCACCGGCGGGCGCCTGGATAAAGCCAAGGACCGCGACAGCACCGATTTCGAGGACATCGCCCTCAACAACAAGAACAGCCGTTTCGCCGGTACCGTGCCCGGCACGCATTTCGATTTCGGCGGTGTCGACTACAAGYTCACCGACAAGATCACCGGCAGTTACCACTTCGCTCAACTGGGCGAGGTCTACAACCAGCACTTCCTTGGCCTGGTCGCCTCGCAACCGTTCGGCCCGGGCACTTTCGCCACCGACCTGCGGCTAGCCATCAGCAATGACCAGGGCCAGGCCCGTGGCGGCAAGATCGACAACAAATCCCTCAATGGTCTGGTGAGTTATGCCTTGAGCGGGCATAAACTTACCGCCGGTTATCAGCACATGTCCGGTGACAGCGCCTTCCCGTATGTCGATGGTGCCGACCCGTATCTGGTCAACTTCGTGCAGATCAACGACTTTGCCGGCGCCGAAGAACACTCCTGGCAGGCGCGTTACGACTACGACTTCGCCAAGCTCGGGGTTCCAGGCCTGAGCTTCATGACCCGTTACATCAGCGGTGACAACATCAAGCTGAAAAACGGCGCCACCGGCGAAGAGTGGGAACGCAATACCGAGATCAAATACGTGGTGCAAAGTGGTGCCCTCAAGGACGTCRCCGTGCGTCTGCGCAATGCCACCTACCGCTCCAACTATTCCGCCCGTGACGCTGATGAAGTGCGTTTGCTGGTGAGCTACAGCGTTGCCCTTTGGTAATTGATTCAACAAACGACAGCTCCGACACAACAACAACTCCTGTGGAGACGAAAAATGGACTTATCACTGCGTAAAGTTGCATTAGCCGCCAGCTGCCTGCTGTTCGCCGGCCCATTGTTCGCCGACGTCGCCGGCGAGCCCAAACGCCCGGAATGCATCGCCCCGGCCTCGCCGGGAGGTGGCTTCGACCTGACCTGCAAACTGGCGCAAAGCGCGTTGGTGAACGAAAAAATCCTGACCAAACCGATGCGCGTGACCTACATGCCCGGCGGCGTCGGCGCGGTGGCCTACAACGCCGTCGTCGCCCAGCGCCCAGCCGATGCCGGCACGCTGGTGGCCTGGTCCAGCGGCTCGCTGCTGAACCTGGCCCAAGGCAAGTTCGGTCGCTTCGACGAAAGCGCCGTGCGCTGGCTGGCAGCAGTGGGCACCAGCTACGGCGCCATCGCGGTAAAAAGCGATTCGCCCTACAAGAACCTCGACGACCTGGTTCAGGCGCTGAAGAAAGACCCGAGCAAAGTAGTGATCGGCTCCGGCGGCACGGTGGGCAGCCAGGACTGGATGCAAACCGCGCTGATCGCCAAGGCCGCCGGGATCAATCCGCGTGACCTGCGCTACGTCGCCCTCGAAGGCGGCGGTGAAATCGCTACCGCGCTGCTCGGTGGTCACATCCAGGTCGGCAGCACCGACATCTCCGACTCCATGCCGCACATCCAGAGCGGTGACATGCGTTTGCTGGCCGTGTTCGCCAACGAGCGTCTGGACGAGCCGGAAATGAAGGACATTCCGACCGCCAAAGAGCAAGGCTACGACATCGTCTGGCCAGTGGTTCGGGGTTTCTACCTCGGGCCAAAAGTCAGCGATGCGGAATATGCCTGGTGGAAAAACGCCTTCGACAAACTGCTGGCCTCTGAAGACTTCGCCAAGCTGCGCGATCAGCGTGAACTGTTCCCGTTCGCCATGACCGGGCCAGAGCTGGACACCTACGTGAAGAAGCAGGTAGCGGACTACAAACTGCTGGCCAAAGAGTTCGGCCTGATTCAGTAATCGCCTCTGTTACGCGGCCAGCCCCTTACGCATCAAGGGGCTGGCCCAGGAGTTTGTCATGCTCTTACAACGTATTTTTGCCTCAGTGCTGTTACTGGCCTGCATTGGCCTGGCACTGATGGCCAGGCCGTATCAAGCGGCTTTTTCCTATGAACCCGTCGGCCCCAGAGCCTTTCCGTTGTTGATGCTCGGCTTGATGGGCGCGGCACTGCTGTACATGGTGTTTCGCCCTGCGCCGATCAAACACAGTGAAGACGAGCCGCCACTGGACCGCGAAACCCTGACCAAGATCGGTATCTGTGTCGTTCTGCTGCTGGTGTTCGCCGGAACCTTCGAACCGCTCGGGTTCATTGTTTCGAGCATCCTCATCGGCGTACCGATGGCCCGTTTGTACGGTGGCCGCTGGTTGCCGAGCGTGGTGATCATCAGCTTGATGAGCGTCGGTCTGTACATGCTGTTCGACCGATTGATGGACGTGCCACTGCCGTTGGGCCTGCTCGACGTTCTGGAGAACTGATATGGATACCCTTAACTACCTCGGCCAGGGTTTCGGCGTCGCACTGACTCCTTACAACCTGGTCACCGCGTTGTGCGRCACCCTGATCGGCACCGTGGTCGGCTTGTTGCCGGGTCTTGGGCCGATCAACGGCGTGGCGTTGTTGATCCCGATTGCGTTCGCCCTCGGCCTGCCACCGGAGTCCGCGCTGATCCTCTTGGCTGCCGTCTACCTGGGCTGCGAATACGGCGGGCGTATCAGTTCGATTCTGTTGAACATTCCGGGCGAAGCGTCGACGGTCATGACCACCCTCGATGGCTACCCCATGGCCCGCCAGGGCATGGCCGGCGTGGCGCTGTCGTTGTCGGCCTGGAGTTCGTTCATCGGCGCGCTCATCGCCACCTGCGGCATGGTGCTGTTCGCCCCGCTGCTGGCGAAATGGGCCATTGCCTTCGGCCCTGCGGAATACTTCGTGCTGATGGTCTTCGCCATTGTCTGCCTCGGTGGCATGGCCGGTGATCGACCGCTGAAAACCTTCATCGCCGCGCTGATCGGGTTGTTTCTGTCGTGCGTCGGGATCGACGCCAACAGCGGCGTGTACCGTTTCACCGGAGACAACATCCACCTCACCGACGGTATTCAGTTCGTGGTGTTGGTGCTGGGCCTGTTCTCCATCAGCGAAATCCTCTTGCTGCTGGAAAAAACCCATCATGGCCAGGAAGCCGTGAAAGCCACCGGACGGATGATGTTCAACTTCAAGGAAGCCGCCTCGGTGTTCGTGGTGAACATTCGTTGCGGCGTTCTGGGATTCATCATGGGCGTGTTGCCGGGTGCCGGTGCGACGCTGGCCAGTGCCGTTGCCTACATGACCGAGAAACGTATCGCCGGCGCCAGCGGCACCTTCGGCCAGGGCGACAAACGTGGCCTCGCGGCACCGGAAACCGCCATCGGCGGTGCAGCCTGCGGCGCACTGGTACCGATGCTGACCCTCGGCGTACCGGGTTCGGGCACCACGGCGGTGATGATCGGCGCCCTGTCGCTGTACAACATCACTCCGGGGCCGCTGTTGTTCCAACAACAGCCGGACATCGTCTGGGGCCTGATCGCCTCGTTGTTCGTAGCCAACGTCATGCTGGTGATCCTCAACATCCCGATGATCCGCATCTTCACCCGCATCCTTGCCGTGCCGAACTGGGCACTGGTGCCGGTGATCGCGATCATTACCGGGATCGGCGTCTACGCCGTGCACGCGACGACCTTCGACCTGTTCCTGATGATCGGCATCGGCATCTTCGGCTACATCCTGCGCAAGCTGGATTTCCCGCTGTCGCCGGTTTTGCTGGGGTTCATTCTCGGCGGGTTGATGGAACAGAACCTGCGCCGTGCGCTGTCGATTTCCAACGGTGCGCTGGAAATCCTCTGGTCGAGCCCGATTACGTTCGGTGTCTGGGTGCTGACGGCGATCATGCTGCTGATGCCTATCCTGCGCATCTGGCGCAAACGTTCCGTGGCGCGGCGTGCAATCGCCGATGTCTGATCGGCCGTTCAAAAGCTGGTGGGGAACCCCGCTGGTCGGTCTGCTGGGCGGGTACCTCGCCAGCCAGATCGGCTGGCCGCTGCCATGGATGGTCGGCTCGTTGCTGGCGATCATCCTGGTGCGCTGCCTGACCCCCTGGCAATTGGCGGAAATCCCTGGCGGGCGTAAATGCGGCCAGTGGATTGTCGGCATCGGCATTGGCCTGCACTTCACCCCGCTGGTGATCGAGCAGGTCATGCGCCACTTTGGCCTGATCTTCTTCGGGGCGCTGGTCACCAGCCTGTCGGCAGTGGTCGGGGTCTGGTTGTTGCGGCGCACCGGCGAGGATCGCGCCACCGCCTTTTTCTCCAGCATGCCGGGCGGCTCCGGCGAAATGGTCAACCTTGGCGCACGCAATGGCGCCGTGCTCAGCCGGGTGGCGGCAGGGCAAAGTCTTCGGGTGCTGGTGGTGGTGCTGTGTGTACCGGCAGCCTTCAAATACCTGCTCGGGGACGGCGTTCCACAACTGCATCCGGCCAGCGTCGATTGGCGCTGGCTGGCTGTGTTGTTTCCGGCCGGTGCCCTGCTCGCCTGGATCTGGCAACGGTTGCGCCAGCCTAATCCCTGGCTGTTTGGCCCATTGCTGGTGAGTGCGGCGGTGAGCATCGGCTGGGACTTGCACATCGGCCTGCCCCATGGCGGCAGTCAGATCGGCCAATGGCTGATCGGCAGTGGCCTGGGCTGTCACTTCAATCGGCAGTTCTTTCGTCGCGCACCGTCGTTCATGGGCCGGACCCTCATCGGTACGGCGCTGACGATGCTGATCGCCGCACTCGCGGCGCTGGGGCTGAGTGCGCTGACCCAACTGGATCTGCGTTCACTGACCCTGGGCATGATGCCTGGCGGCATTGCAGAAATGAGCCTGACCGCTGAAACCTTGCAACTGTCGGTGCCTTTGGTGACGGCGATGCAGGTGATGCGCTTGTTGTTCGTACTGTTTCTGGCGGAACCGTTGTTCAGGTATTGGAACCGGTTGCCGGATTCCGTCTGATAGACCGAGATGCCCCCATCGCGAGCAGGCTCGCTCCCACATTGGATCTCCTGTGTGTCGGAAATCCTGTGGAAGCGAGCCTGCTCGCGATGCTTTTCAGACTGGAGGCAACCGCCAGTCGATCGGCGTCTCGCCATTCTGTTCAAGATACTTGTTGGCGCGGCTGAAGTGCCCGCAACCGAGGAATCCACGGTAAGCGGACAGCGGCGACGGGTGCACCGACGTCAGCACCAGATGTTTGGTCGCATCGATCAGTTTCTGTTTGCTCTGCGCATGAGCGCCCCACAGCAAAAACACCAGATGGGGCTGATGCTCGCTGACCACCTCGATAATCCGATCGGTAAAGTGCTGCCAGCCCTTGCCCGCATGGGCGTTGGCATTGGCTCGCTCCACGGTCATGGTGGTGTTGAGCATCAGCACGCCCTGGTCGGCCCAGCTTTGCAGGTAACCGTGGTTCGGGATGTCGATGTTCAGGTCGCGCTTCAACTCTTTATAGATGTTCACCAGCGACGGTGGCGCCGGTACACCCGGTTGCACCGAGAAGCACAAGCCATGGGCCTGACCCGGGCCGTGGTACGGGTCCTGGCCGAGGATCACCACTTTGACCTTGTCCAGCGGCGTCGAATTGAGGGCGTTGAAGATCATCGGCCCCGGCGGATAGATTTCCTTGCCTGCAGCGTTTTCCTGCCGCAGAAACTCGCGCAACTCAGCCATGTAAGGCTGGTCGAATTCGGCACGCAGTGCTTCMTTCCAGCTCGGTTCGAGTTTGATACGGTCTTCAGCAGTCATGGTTACACCCAAGTATTCAATGGGGCGAACCCTAGGAAAGCCCACCGCGCTTGTCAATTGATCTGACGCAGATCCAGCACTTTCTCGTACAGCGATCATACTGAACGTTCAATTCAGTCATCGAGGTCAAAATGAATCTGCACTTCGAAGAACTCACCGGCACGGACGGCGCACGCATCGGTATCGCCAGCCTGGATGCCGAAAAAACCCTGAACGCCCTCTCGCTGCCGATGATCAGGGCCTTGAGCGATCAACTGGAGGCCTGGGCCAAAGAGCCGCAAATTGTCTGTGTACTGTTACGCGGCAACGGTGCCAAGGCGTTTTGCGCCGGCGGTGAAGTGCGCAGCCTGGTAGAAGCCTGTCTAGCCCATCCCGGTGAAGTGCCGCCCTTGGCTGCGCAATTTTTCTCGGCGGAATATCGCCTTGATTTTCGCTTGCACACCTACCCTAAACCGCTGATCTGCTGGGGCCACGGTTACGTCCTCGGTGGCGGCCTGGGGTTGCTGCAAGGCGCGAGCATCCGCATCGTCACCCCCAGCAGCCGCCTGTCCATGCCTGAAATCAGTATCGGCCTGTACCCGGATGTTGGCGCCAGTTGGTTTTTGTCACGACTGCCCGGCAAGCTCGGCCTGTTTCTTGGCTTGACCGGCGCGCAGATGAACGCACGCGACGCCATTGATCTGGACCTGGCTGACCGCTTCTTGCTGGATGAACAGCAGGAGGAGCTCATCGAAGGTCTGCTGCAATTGAATTGGCAGGAGCAAACGCCAATGCAGCTCAACAGCCTGCTCAAGGCCTTGCAGCAAGAAGCCGTCAAGCAAATGCCCGAGGCTCAATGGTTGCCACGACGCCAGCAGATTGACGAGTTGCTGGATGTCAGCGATGTGCGCTGTGCCTGGCGCGCCATCAGTCTGTTGCGCGATCACCGCGACTTGCTGCTGGCCCGCGCGGCGAAAACCCTGTACGAGGGCTGCCCACTGACCGCCTATCTGGTCTGGGAGCAGATCCAGCGTGCTCGGCACCTGTCATTGGCCGAGGTATTCCAGATGGAATACACCATGAGCCTGAACTGCTGCCGGCACCCGGAATTCAGCGAAGGTGTTCGTGCGCGCTTGATCGACAAGGACCAGAAGCCGCATTGGCATTGGCCGAACATCAACGCGATACCTGAAGCGGTCGTCCAGGCGCATTTTCATAAGGTCTGGGAAGGTCGGCATCCGCTGGCGGATTTATCGGGTTATTGAAATCCGGGCATAAAAAAAGCGGCGCTGAATGCGCCGCTTGTTCGTTGCAAGGCCTAACGGTGGCCGTCCCAATTGCGGCGGCCATCGCGACCATCACGGTCACCCTGTCTGTCGTGATCACGCCCGTCACGATGCCCCCGATTATCCCAATCCCGGCGGCCATGGCCACCCTCTTCGCGATGACCCCAGCCATGGTGGTCGCGATCATCCCAGCCACGGTTCTGGTAAACGCGGTACTCGACTCGTGGTGGTGMCTGGTAATAACGCGGCGCTGGCTGGTAGTAGCGCGGCGGCGAGTAGTAACGCGGAGCTGGCTCGTAGTAACGCGCAGGCGGTGCGGAATAATAGGATCCACCTCCGTAGTAATAGGCTGGCGCCGGAGAGGTGTAGACCTCAGAGCGGTAATTACCGGGGCCTTCGTCGTAATAGGGAACACAAGCAGAAAGCGTCAAACCCAATGAAGCGATAAGAAGAAGTCGACGATACATGGCGGCCTCCTGGACCGCGAATGAGCCATACCAGCGACGCTGGTCAGCGGCAGCCAATTCATCTGACTGACGAAACATCTGACAGCAAAATCAGAATCTGGTGCGATTTAGAAACAAATATAAACAAGTAGCCGATAACGCTTCTCGACCGCTGGAAGCCGGCATGAAATCAGTGGCCCGCCCAACTTGCACAACCTGTTGTCACGCGCCGATCAGGCGATGTACCGTGCCAAACCTATCGACCCTGACCGAACCTGCGCAGAAGTGCCCCACTCCAGTGATGAATAAACCAGACCTATGCCCGGCCTGCGGCGCCAGCAACGATTGCAGCCTGGCCGACCCGCGAACCGCCGACCAGGCCTGCTGGTGCTACGCCGTGGCTATCGACCCGGCGGTGCTGCTGGCATTGCCCGCCGAACTGCGCAATCAGTCGTGCCTGTGCCCGAGCTGCGCTCAAGTCGAGTCGCAGCTGCAAGCAGCCCTATAGGGTAAGATGCGCGCCCTTTTCCGATCTGCCGGCCGTCATGCGCGTTGACCGTTTCCTCAGCAACCTGCCCCGCTTCAACCGCAAACAGGTGCGTCTGCTGTTGGTCGAACGGCGGATCAGGGTCGACGGGCAGATCGTCAGCGATCCGCATTGGGAAGTACGCGAGTTCAGCCGTGTCGAGTGCGACGACGAAGTGCTGCAAGCCGGCAAACCACCGCGCTACTTCATGCTGCACAAACCGCCAGGCTGTGTCAGCGCCACTCGCGACCCGGAACACCCGACCGTCCTCGACCTGATCCTTGAACCTGACAAGGACGACCTGCACATCGCCGGGCGACTGGACTTCAACACCACCGGGCTGATGCTGATCACCAACGACGGTTCCTGGTCGCGGCGCCTGACCCAACCGCAGACCAAGCTGCCGAAGGTCTACTACGTCGAAACCGAACAGCCGATAACGCCAGAGTACGCACAAACCTTCGCCAAAGGCCTGTACTTCGCCTTTGAGGATCTCACCACCCAGCCCGCCGACCTGGTGCTGCTGGGAGAAAAATCTGCACGGTTAAGCATTGTCGAAGGTCGTTATCACCAGGTGAAACGGATGTTTGGCCACTTCGATAACAAGGTCTTGCGCCTGCACCGCGAACGCATGGGGCCGCTGGTACTCGACGACACATTGAGGCCGGGTGAGTACCGCCCGCTAAGTGCCAGAGAAATCCAGCTGATCTGAAGCAAGCGACCGCTGAGCAGAAGTTGTCGAACAATTTACGAACTGCACTTGCGCGATGGCCACTCCCCTGCTTGAATCAGGACGTCGGCCCAAATGTGACCGGCAAGTCATAACATACTTCTAAGAAACTTTTGTCGGCAGAGCGCCTCGCAGATTCCACCTCTCCCGACAGACTGCCCGCCAATAACAATACCCGTCGACCAGCCTTCACCGGATCGACATGGGCTCAAAAATTCCAGGCGTATGCCTACCTGTCACAAAGCTCGTGCAATCTCATTGCGCGCATACCCGCTTGCCAGGAGTCTTATGACATGAGGCCAGAAATCGCTGTGCTGGATATACAAGGTCAGTACCGGGTTTACACGGAGTTCTATCGCGCAGACGCCGCAGAGAAGACCATTATTCTGGTCAACGGCTCGATGGCCACCACTGCATCGTTTGCACAAACCGTGAAAAACCTGCACCCGCAATTCAACGTGGTGCTGTACGACCAGCCCTACGCGGGCAAGTCCAAAGCCCACAATCGGCATGAGAAAATGCTCACCAAGGAAGTCGAAGGGCAGATCCTCCTTGAGCTGATCGACCATTTTGCCGCGGAACACGTGATGTCATTCTCGTGGGGTGGCGCAGCCACCATGATCGCTCTGGCACAGCGTCCGCGCCGGATCGAAAAAGCCGTGATCAGTTCGTTCTCGCCAGTGGTCAACGAGCACATGCGCGATTATCTGGAGCGCGGTGTCGACTACCTCGGCAAGCTCGACCGCGACCGTGTCGGCCATCTGGTCAACAACACCATCGGCAAGCACCTGCCATCGCTGTTCAAACGCTTCAACTATCGTCACGTCAGTACCTTGGCCGAACACGAATACGGGCAAATGCACTTCCACATCAGCCAGGTACTCAACAGCGATCGCATGTGCTACCTCAAGGCGGCCAAGCACATCGACGTGCCGGTGCTGTTCATGAACGGTGAATGGGACGAGTACACCGCCGCCAGCGATGCCCACCTGTTCGCCAGCCATGTGCAACACAGCACATTCAGCACCATCCGGGCCACCGGGCACTTTCTCGACATGGAACACAAAGCCGCCTGCCGAGACAGCCGCCACGCACTGCTGGGGTTCCTGAAACCGGCTCATCATGAAGGCCGAACGCGTTCCCACTTCACCCAGGACCACCATGCATTGGCCATTTGAAACAGCGTCCTCGCGAGCAACCTCGTCTTCCTAGGTACACGCATCACTTGCCGGAACGAGGCTTGCCCGCGACAGACCGCAACACGGTTTMAAACCCTGCGTACCATCACCATCGCCAGCGCTGAGCCCAGCTGCCGACGAGGTATATCCCTGCCCGTCCGAACCTGCAAAAACTCACGTAAACACAGATCCGCCAAAGAAAAACTTCAAATCCAGCGCCACATCTGGTACAAAGTCAGCCGCTCTGAGCGGGTGTCGTATAATGGCATTACTCCAGCTTCCCAAGCTGATAACGAGGGTTCTTATAGGACACCCCGTTTTGTGAGCAAAGGCATATGTATAATGCGGGTATAGTTTAGTGGCAAAACGAAAGCTTCCCAAGCTTTAGTTGAGGGTTCGATTCCCTCTACCCGCTCCACTTCCAAGCCTTGTATCTTGCGGGCTAGAGACCAGATTCCCAGATACTTTCCTGCTTAATCACAATACTTGTAATGGTCAACTGATCCCGGACACGACGTTAAGTTTTTTCTCGGCCGAACGGGCGCCAGCCCACCGTTGAATTGATGGGGCCGAATCCAGTTGTACCGATGCATCAAAAAATGACTAATGTCGCGCTGGGCCTCTTGGTTCGTTCGGTAGCCCTTGGTCAGTATCCATCCGGTTTTCAAACTCCGAAATACCCGCTCCATCAGCGCATTGTCCCAGCATTTTCCCCCGAGACTCATGCTTTGGCGCATGCGATAACGCCAGAGCCGCTGGCAAAATAAACGACTCGCATACTGCGACCCTTGATCTGAGTAAAACAACAGGCCCTGAGGTCTTCCACGTTGTTGATAGGCCATGTCCAGTGCCTTGATCACCAGCTCGGCGCCCGGCTTTTCTGACAATGCCCAACCCACTATCCGGCGCACGCAAAGATCCAACACAACAGCCAGGTAATGCCATTTGCCCTGAGCCCAGATGTAAGTGATGTCGCCACACCGGACCTGATTAGGCGCCGGGACATCGAACTCTCGATTCAACGTATTCGGGATATCCAGTCCTTCAACCGTCGCTCGTTTATAGGCATGAGAACCTGGCTGTTTGCTCACAAGTTCAAGCTCGCGCATTAAGCGTCCTACCTTGAACCGACCCAGTTGTTCACCATCTTCACGCATCATCGGCAAGATGCTGCGGTTGCCCGCAGCACTACGACTATCTGTGAACAGTTCATTGACC
>NZ_JBFTLU010000109.1:0-12922 GCF_056396605.1 Pseudomonas sp. 05T35 | reverse complement strand
GTCCATACACGATTTTTCCAGGCATGTTGGCAGGTGGTCTGCTGGCCGAGCAGAGTACTCAACAGATTCAGCGCATGGGGCCAATGGGGTTTGGACAACGTATCCGTGGTGCTGTTCAGAGACAGCTGCCACTGATTTCCGGGCGTGATCAACAGGCCGACTGCGTACGGGAACGGTACATCGTCGATCCAGGTCGAGTAGGCTTGCGGCGGTTGTTCTTCGGTGATCACCAGCAGTACCGCCGGCGCGCCTTCTTCAAGCAGCGCCGCAGCCTCCAGCATGCCGTGTTCAAGGCCATCGCCAGCCGCCGCGAGGGCGGTCATTTCGCTGGTTTCTCCGCGCATGATCGACCACAGGCCGATGACGGCGTTGTGCACCGACAGACTGAACTGGGTCGGTGACAGCGGCTGATCGGCGGCCAGGTCGTTGAGAATCTCGAAKGTGCGCGGGGTTTCGCCGTGACGAGAAATGAAGACCAACGGTAGCTGTTCGTGACCCTCGGCCAACGGCCAGCCGACACTAAAGGCCATCCGCGCCAGACGGCTGAGTCGCCGACGCTGCATGGCTGGCAAAAACGATACGTCGGGGGCGGCATCGCTGTTCTCGAGCACGACCGGTTGTCGGCTCCAGGCTTGCCAGTCGTCCACGCTTTCGAGCCCAGGGGCCCAAGCGCGCCATTGGGCGATATTGAATTTGATCACTGAAAAATTCATCCCGCCCCTGCGGGCTTCCATGACGCGGTGAGTCGATTGACCGGCGACTGACCCGGCATGAYGCTACCGCCGAGTGGCGCGCATTATCCCGGTGCGGCGGGCTTTCAGCAAATACTGGCCCCAATTTGTTCGGTGTGCCATGCCGTTTATCTGCGAAAAAGCTGTCGTTTTGCCATTATTCTGTTTTTAACAGACGTGTCTGTCAGTTGATTCATCACTCAAAGAGCGAAACCGGTCGGTTTTTTGCCGAGATTGCAGCTGACCGTGCAGTCCGACTACCAACGAGGTAGCGAAGCAGCGGTGTCGGCAACTACACTCGGTCATTCTTTGATACACGGAGGTTTTGACATGCGGCGCGTGGTGTTCAATCAGAAAGGTGGCGTGGGCAAATCCAGTATTGCCTGCAATCTGGCGGCGGTCAGCGCCAGCGAGGGCTATCGCACGCTGCTGGTGGATCTCGATGCCCAGGCCAACTCCACTCAGTACCTGACGGGTTTGACCGGCAACGACATCCCGATGGGCATCGCCGACTTCTTCAAGCAGACCCTGTCGTCCGGGCCGTTTTCGAAGAAAAACCAGGTCGATATCTACGAAACCCCGTTCGACAACCTGCATGTGGTCACTGCCACCGCCGAGCTGGCCGACCTGCAGCCCAAACTTGAGGCCAAACACAAGATCAACAAGCTGCGCAAACTGCTCGACGAACTGGCCGAAGACTACGACCGGATCTACCTCGACACCCCGCCAGCGTTGAACTTCTACGCGGTGTCCGCGTTGATCGCCGCCGACCGCGTGCTGATTCCCTTCGACTGCGACAGCTTCTCCCGTCAGGCGCTGTACGGCTTGCTGGCGGAAATCGAAGAGCTGAAGGAAGACCACAACGAGGACCTGCAAGTCGAAGGCATCGTGGTCAACCAGTTCCAGGCCCGCGCGAGCCTGCCGCAGCAGATGCTCGACGAACTGATCGCCGAAGGCCTGCCGGTGCTACCGGTGTACCTGGCCAGCTCGGTGCGCATGCGCGAATCCCACCAGGCCAACATGCCACTGATCCACCTCGACCCCCGGCACAAACTGACCCAACAGTTCGTCGAACTGCACAACCTGCTGGAAAACACCTGATCCCTACAGACAACACAACACCCATGTGGGAGCGAGCCTGCTCGCGATGACGGTGTGACATTCAACGTAGATGTTGGCTGTCAGGCCGCTATCGCGAGCAGACGAACGTCGCCCGGCTCTTCCCACATTTAGTTCAGGGTGGCTTTGAGATCGTCGTCAGACCCCCTGACTCCGCAACCAGCTCATCAACTGCGGCAACGGAAACGCCCCGCTCTGACGCGCCACCTCCCGACCGTTCTTGAACAGAATCAAACTCGGAATCGAACGAATCCCCAACTGCGCCGACAACTGCTGATTCGCCTCGCTGTCCAGCTTGGCCAACCGACACTTGCCCGCCAACTGCCCCGCCGCCTGCTCGAACACCGGCGCAAACGACTTGCACGGCCCACACCAATCCGCCCACACATCCACCAGCAACGGCAGATCACCCTTGATCTGACTGGCGTAATCGCCTTGCGTCAGCTCAAAGGGCTTGCTCAGCAGGACGTCGGCTTTGCAGCGGCCGCACTTGGGATGATCACCCAGGCGCTCGGCGGGGATGCGGTTGAGGCCGTTGCAGTGGGGGCAGGGGATCAACAGGGGTTCAGACATGAAGGGGCTCCGGAAAGTGGGCAATGCAACCAATCTGGAGCCGAGGCCATGGATTATCAAGGTGTGCAGGCGAGAGCAAAAAATGGGCGACCTCAAGGTCGCCCATATTCATTACACCGAAACCTGCGCCCGCAAGCGCCGCCCGATGACGTCCAGCATGTCGCAGCCGTCGCGCAACGAAATGACCAGCGCCTGCGCAACCTCATGCAAGACGCTGGCGTCACCCTGGATGTCGTCGCGCAGGGCGAAGGTTTCCAGCAGTTGGGTGGCGCTGCGGATGCGGTAGGCCGCTGTTTCGTGCAGCACGTCGAGCGGGGCTTCAGTGTCGATCAGCAGGGAAGGGACGTTGCAGTCCAGGCCGGTAATGGGCATGTATCGAGACATGGGGAACACTCCATTCGATAAAACAACGCGGCCCGTCAATGGACGGCGGACGGATTGAATCGGCAGTCCACCGAATCGGGCAGATCGAGGTTCTCCAGTGCTCTGTTCACCAGCAGCTCGCCCAACACGATCATCTGCTGAATACCCAACGCCACGATGCGGTGCGCGCCTTCAAGCTCAAAGGCCAGGTCGGTGGTCATCGCGTTCAGCGAGGCCAAGGTTTCGCTGGCGTGGATTAGCAGGGTTTCAGTGTCGATGTTGGGGGTAACGGTGAAGATGGGGCTCGGACGTTGGGTCGGGTTTGAGGTGTCGAGGGGATGGGTGGCGGTGAGGCTGAGTGGTTTGAGGGTGATCTTTTTCATGGTGAAGCTCCCTGAGCTATGGAGCMGCATAGCGGCATTTGCATGCCTTGATACTGTTCAGTCTGTCAAAACTGGTCGCTGAATTTATGGCGACTTGTGAAGACTATCTGCGTGGTCGATTTGGGACAAGTTCACCTAAGGCGCTACAGCGTGCGGGAAATGTCCTAGGACTTGGAGTAGGACGGTTTATGTAATGGCTGACAACCATATTTCGCATTGATAAATTTTGTCATCGTCAGTCATTGCATGAGAGATTTTCTTATCAAGCTCTTCGAGTTTGTTTGACGTCCTTTCGCAGTAAATTATTAACCAGTTATCTCTTCCTTCGTGTTCAATTATGTAGCTGTTTTCATTTTTTCTGACAGTGATTGACCAAGAGGAAAAGAAATTTCGGTGGTCCGTAAATGATACTACGGTAAAGCCATGGTGTTTGACTGTTTTATATAGTTTGTCACGTATCATTGGTGCGGAGCTCTTGCCTTCAGAAAAAATGGTGGATTAATTATGACTTTCTTACCATTTRGTTAAGTTGCTTTTAGGTTGCGATTCCGCGATCTTTTCCCGGTTGTACTATTAGTAAGTTTTCTACTTCGCGGTTTCGACAGCGTTCGACAAATGATAGTGCGGAAGCTGGGTTTTTTATATATGTATCAAAGGCGCGCTTGTCAATTTCGTAATACTCATCATAGTCAACCATACGGTTGCTGACAGGTATCGAAACGTAGAATTTTCCTGATTCTTCTTCAATTCCGATAGAAAATCGTTCGCTTTTACTGAGAAGAACATCGTTGAAGTTCATTGTCTACCCTGTAGAGCCAGCGATAAAATAGAAAGGAAGAGTGATTTATTTTCTTGTTTTTAGATTATTCACTGTACTCGAAATTACCTAAGAAGAAAAATTGCTCGCGCCTAATTGAGCTCGTTAAGGGGGCTCCGAAGTATTTATAGTCGTAAACTAAAACTAATGTATCTATTTTATGTATGGGCGATGAGATGTTTTTTTGTTTGAAGTCAGCAGAAATGTCAGTGTCATATGAGAAGCCATCAATAGCTTCTGATAATGACTTCGTCAGTTCGACTTTGTCGGCTTCAATTGAGTCGTCATCAACGAATCCTAATGAAAAAGTGTTGGTGAATTCGGAGCCAAGAAAGTCACCGTCTTCGGAGTATGCAGGGGTCATTACCTCTCGAAGTGTGGACTCTTCCCAGTTTGTATTTGCAACCCAAATCGAGACGGACTTTATCAAACCCATTTCTAGCTCCTTCAATCTTTGAATCCTGAAGGTAGAGCGTCTTCCCCACCTCTATGGTCGGAGTATGACATACTTTTCAAATTTCTTTTTTAGATAGACCTCCCAAAAAAATGGACGGATCCTAAACTCCGCTCTCTATTCACTCCATGAGCCGATAAATTTATCAAAGTTGGAGGCGGCAAAGTAGGTTTTACCTGAACTCGGATCAAAAATCTCAACAGCAATAGACGGCTTGTTGAAATCTAGACAAATCAGGTAATCACCGGCGTCCCTTGCGATGGGGAACATTCCTTGGGGAAGTCCGGGAACTCCTCCTACTCGCGAGTACCATGAGACGGTATACGGTCTAATAATAGGCGAGAAAGATAAAAACTCGCTTATGTAGTTTCTTTGTCACTATATGTAAATGAAGAAGTTTTTGGGGAAGCCTTATTAGAATACTTGACCAGATCCAAATATGATTCTGGAAAAACTACGCTAAGTAGTTTTTGTACTTGGGCAATCGTATCTGCATCAACGCTGGAGTTCTGCTCAATGCCGAAAGAGCTCCAATCAAATTTCATATCAGGCTCCCATCATTATTTCTCTCCATGAGCAAACCTCCGTTGTTTCCTGAGCCGGCTAATGAGGCTTCCCTTTCTTTTTCATAAGATTTTGATAGTTTTTCATACGATGAAAAAACGAATTTTCACTGAGTGCCTAGAAAATAAATCCGCCCCTTTGTTTTCAAAGGCTCTCTATATTCGATGGGCCACCGTCATTGACGAGTTTGGTCATTCGACGGTTAAAGAGCTCTAGGTCCTGAGAGTTGTTCGCATTGGTCAATTCGTTGCGCAGAAATATAATTGCTCTTGATATTGTCTGTTTTTCTTTGTCTGTCATGTCACGAACGAGGTCAAAGCCATTCGCGGATAGAGCTGCGACTTTTTTTCGCATGTAATAATAGCAACCTATATTTTCTAGAAGGTCGCTGGCATCTTCTRTTGTTTCTTTTATGGTATTCAAGTATTTATTAAATGCGGACTTAAGTATGGTGGCGGGATTTTCTTGGTTTTTAAGAAAGCCGCATAGTCCCTGCCAGTTAATGATATGCAGCTGAGTGCCCCAGTCAGGGTCTCTCGTGAAATACTTTCCAGCTCCCCTGAAATATTCGGGGAATTCATCTTTGCTTAAGGCAATTTCAAAGTTGCTGATCATTGAAGTTTTTCCCAATCTTCAAATTGGCTGAGGAGTTTGCTCATGTCAGAGCCATGTTCGATTTTTTCAGAACCAATCAGTGCTGCTTCCTTTGTGCCACTTTTTGTCTCGCCTCCAGGTACCCATTCCTTATGATAAGCGCCTGCTTCATTACCGTTTGGTATTTCGTATTTGAATCTTGGATCATTTGGCTTGATTTTCACAAGATAAATTTTCGCGGACGAGAGGTCAGCTGAGCCAAGGTTTAGCTCTCTATTTAGCACTTCCCAGTCACCACCGCTCGCTTTGTACTTGGCAACTACCTTGTCCATCTCTGAAGGGAGTCCCACGAATTTTCTAGGGGGGAATGTAGGATACGATGAACGTTCAATCCACTCGTCGATCACGACAAATGAACCTCCCTGTTGTTTAAAAGCCCCCTCATGAAGGTCCACGTACTGCTCCGGCAAGTATTCGCGTGCACTACCCGGCCTATTACCTTTTTCAAGATTGATGACCTCATCGTACTTAGCCTGGGTCATGGGGATGCGGTCAGGTTTCGTCGCATTTGCTGAGTTAGTAGGTAGCTTGCAGTCGGGTCCCGGGCAATTAGCATTCAACCCCAACGGATCCACCCACCCCGTAGGGTTAGGCACGTACTGGTAGTTGTTCAACCCCCCAGCCAGTTTGATCGGATCCGGCGTCAAAAACCGTCCAGTGCCCGGATTGTAGTAGCGATGGYGGTTGTAGTGTAAGCCCGTCTCAGCATCGAAATACTGGCCCTGAAAGCGCAGCGGGTTGTCGATTTCGGCGACGTCCAGCGTAGCGAGGTTGCCGTAGGCGCGGTACTTGGCGGACCACATGATCTCGCCGCTGTAGTCGGTGATTTCCTGCGGGGTGCCGAGGTGGTCGAGTTGGTAGTAGAACGGCTCGGCCTTGAGCGGACCTTCTCCATCGAGCATGGCCAACGGGCGGAAGGTGCCGGGCTCGTAGATGTAGCTGCGGTAGCGGTTGTTGGCGCTTTCGGCGATCAGCCGTTCGCCTTGCCAGAGGAATTCGGTGGTGTGGCCATCGACGGTCTTGGCGATGCGGCGACCGAAGGCGTCATATCTGTAAGTGGCATTGCTGCCGCCGGGCAGGCTGACGCCGATCAGGCGGTGTTGGCAGTCGTAGCGGTATTCGGTGACCAGTTTTTGCCCGGTGCCGCGGCGTTCGCGGGTCAGGTTGCCGTAAGCGTCGTAGTCATAATGGCGGTCGCCCTGCATCAGCAGGCGGTTGCCTTTGACGTTGGCCAGGTTGGCCGCGGGCTGGTCGCCCTGGCCCAGCAGGTTACCGGCCGGGTCGTGGGCGAAGCTTTCCGGGGTGCTGCCGCGCACGTTGATCAGGCGGTCGAGCGGGTCGTAGTGGTAGCTGCGATTACCCTTGCGGCTGTCGTCGATGCCGGCGAGGTTGCCGTTGGCGTCGTAGGCATAGCGGCGCTGGAACAGGTTGCGATCCTGTTGGCTGACGCTGTGCGCCTGCAATCGGCCTTGTTCGTCGTACTGGTATTGGCTGAGCAGCAGGCCTTGCTGGCGTTGCTGTTCGCGGCCGGCGCTGAACTGGTGGGTGGTCAGGCGTGCGCCGTTGAGGTCGATGCTGCTCAGGCGACCACCGGCCTGATGGCGATAGTCGAGCTTGCTGCCGTCGGGGAGGCGGCAATGGCTTAATTGGCCGAGCGTGTCGTACTCGTAACGCAGCGTGCCCCAGCCTTGGTGTTCAGTGATCAGGCGGTCTTGCAGATCGTACTCGTAGGCGAGCGGCCAGTGGCCGTCATCGACGTTCACCAACCGACCAAGGGCGTCGTAGCTGTAGTGAATTTCCTCGCCATCGGCCAGGGTTTTCACCAGCAGTCGGCCAGCGGCGTCGCGTTGGTATTCGGTGACCAGTTCGCTGCCGTCATCGCCGAATTCGGTTTTCTTCAGCAGTTGGCCGTTGAGGTCGTACTCGTAAGCGGTGCGACGTCCGTCGAAACCGGTTTCCTGTTGGATCAGGCCGTTCGGGTAGTAATCGAGGTGGTAGTGCTCGCCGCGTTCGTTTTCGATCTCGCTGAGCAGCAGGCGCGAGTTGTCGTATCGATAACGCAGCTGGCTGCCGTCCGGGTTGATGCGACGGCTGACCAGGTGCAGGCCATCGGCGTACTCGTAGCGGGTGACGCGGCCCAGTTCATCGCGTTCGGCGGTGACGCGGCCATAAGGGTTGTAGCTGAAAGCGCGGGTGGCGCCGCCGGGCAGGGTGATCTGCGCGAGGCGGTTGGCGGCATCCCATTGGTAGTGGGTGATGGCGCCGCTTTCTTCCTGACGGGTGATCTGCCGGCCCAGTGCGTCGTAGCGATATTTACGCTGACCGCCGTCTGGCAGACGCTCTTCGAGCAGTTGGCCGAGGTTGTTCCAGCCCAGTTGATGGCGGCTGCCGTCCGGGTGGCGGATTTCCAGCAGTCGGCCCTGGCGGTCGTAGCTGTAGTGGGTCGAGTTGCCGTCTGGGTCGATTTGTTCGGTGATGTCGCCTTGGTCGTTGCGCCAGTATTTCCAGGTCGCCTGACCCCGGTTCACCACGCGCACAAAACCGTTGTAGTACTCGTAAGTGGTCGGTGCGTCTTCTGGTGGGATGACCGCCACCAGCCTTCCGGCTTCGTTGTATTGGTATTCGGTGACGGCACCGAGTGGATCTTTTTCGGCAACCAGTTGGCCCTTGTCGTCATAGGCCTTCAGGTGTTCAGCACCGTCCGGGTCGACTTTGGCCACCAGTCGCGCTTGGTCGTCGTGGGTGTAGACCTCTTCACTGCCGTCGGCGTTGGTGACGGTGACACTGCCCTTGTCATCCCAGACGTAGTGCGCGTCCATCTGCGAGAAGCTCGCCCAGTGATGGATGCAGCGTGCCGACTTGCCTTCTTTTTCCCATTCCCAGAAGAAGCTCGCGCCGCCGGCCAGTTGCCGCTCAAGGATCACGTTCTGATCGTTGTAGGCGTAGCGCTCGGCTTCACCGGCGGCGTTCTTCGCCTCGATCAGGCGCCACTGTGCGTCGTAGCCATAAGTGACCAGCGTCTGGACCGTGCTCCAGGCATCTTCCAGGTTGTCCGCCGGGCTGAACTGCTGATAGTCGACAGCAACGATGTGCTTGCGGTCGTAACGCAAGAGCAGGGCGCGACCAGCGCCGTTATCGACCCGTTTGATGCGCCCGTGAATGTCGCGGGTGATGTGCAGGCGATTGCCGTAATCGTCGCTGATGGCGATCAGCGTCGCGCCCTTGCTGTTGTAGCGGAAGTGGAAGAACTGAGCGCGTTCGCCGGCCTGGGTGAGGATCAATTCGGAGGGATCGTCACCGAGGAAAATCGCTGCTTCCGATAGGCTGTTGGTAATGGCCGGACGTTGCACGCTCGGCAGCGGGAACGTCGTGACGCGGTTTTCATGGTCGGTCCAGACGACCTCGTCACCCGCKATATCGACGCGTTGCGCCAAGGCGTGACTCCAGCCGTAACCGAGGCCGCAGTCGATTTCTGCGGCGCTGGTGCGGTACAGGCGTGTCCACTCGAAAGGCAGCAGGCCATTGAGTTGACCATCGGTCAAGGTCAGCAGCTCTTCACCGGTGACCATCGATACCGGGCAGCCGTTGGTGCAGGTTTTCTTGGCGCACGTCGCACTTTTTTCGTCGGGGTTTTTCGACTGGTTGGACGCGTCGTCGACCTTTTCCTTTTTCTCCAGGGTGGTTTTCTTTTCTGTTTTGTTCCGGGCAAAGGCGGAGGCGTTTTTCTCCAGTTGTGTAGGGGTATCGCYGGTCTTCGGCACCGGGCCTTTAGCGGTTTTCGCAGTCGCTTCTTCGATCTTTAACGCAGCGGTTTTGGACGCGCTCATCGGCACGCCTTGCGCGCTGGCAACGAGAGGTTTTACCGTCTCGCCGTGCGCTTTGAGCGCATGGCCTTTACTGACGCTCAGCAATTTTTCGGCGAGTTCCTCCAGCATTTTGACCGCTGTGCCGGATTTGACCTTGGCCAGGGTTTGTGTGCCGACGCGTACTGCCAGGCCGACGCCGCCAGAGAGGCAAATGCCCAGTACCACGTTGATCAAAAAGGAGCTGCTGATCGCGGTGATCACTTCGACACAGATTTGTGGCGATAGCATGCCGACCCAAGCGATGATCGCCGACACATAGATGAACATCAGGGGTTCATCGCTGAGAATCAGCAGGCCGGTGGCAATGGCTTCCTTGGAGGCGGCGTAGAGTTTGTCCAACTCCTCCTTGGTCAGGTACTGGGCGAGTTTTTTCGCGTACTTGATCGGGTTGGCGAGCAGTTCGAACAGGCTTTTGACGTCATCCCAGAGGCCCAGCAGTGCTTTTTCCAGGCTGTCGAGCGCTGACTTTACGAGAATTGCAGATCGGCCCATTCGGTCAGCTGCCGAATAGCTGGCCCATTGCGGCTGGAACTTGCCCGACCATTCACTTTTAAGCCAGCCATCGAGGTTGCCGATGACGCCCTGGTAGGAGGCATACAGCGCCTTGACGTTGCTTTCGGAGACGTTCGGGAAAAAAGTGATGCGGTATAGCTGACCCCGTTTGCAGCCCTTGATGACTTCAATTCCACTGGCGCCGATCGTTGCGGTGACCACGGGACCGACCACGTCGTAGCCGATCATCGCTTTCTTGACCGGTTCGAGTTTGACCGGGGTGTTGCCAATGGGCACGAACCGCGCGGCCTCAAACATATGGATTAGTGTGAAATCACCCAGCAAAGGACAGGTGGCGAATGTTTCAACCGCTCCGGTCTTGGTTTTGCGCTCACTGACGCTGACTTCGTTGCCCACCTTGAACGTCTGGTTTACATCCAATGCCCAGCCGGTCCAGAAACTGTCGGCCCAGGCTTTGTAGTCGCTGAGGCAGTTATTGAAATCCTTGAGAATGACACTCACGTCAGGAGTCTTGGCGTCCAGAACCTGAAGGACCAATTTACCGATGGGATCAATCATGACGTGACTTCCTTTGTCAGCTGAGCCGCAAGACGCTCGGCCATATCTTCTGTATTGGGTTGTTGACGGACGAAGCGTTCGACCTTGTGGCGCAGGTTGCTCTCAGGGAAGGCGAAGTACAGTTCCGGGCAGTCCTCTCCCAGCCACTGCATCAGGTTGTCGACGACGGTGGTGTGGTCTTTTTCCGTCAGCGTGTCGAGCAACCCCTGCGGCACCTCCCACCACGGCCACGCCTTGGCCGGCGGCACGCCTCGCACGCCAACTTCCAGGCTTTGGCCATTGATCAAATAGCGCTCAAACACCGGCAGAATTTCACCGGCCCCCGCGCCGAGACCTTCAAGGATCGGGTAGATATGCCGCCCATCCCAAAACCGGAAAAACACTTCAGTCCCGTCCGGCAGCGTTGAGCGGCGCTGCATCGCTGGCGTTGCTGATGATCAGGTACAGGCGCTCGCCGGTTTGCAGAGGGCGGCTGGCGAGCCAGTTACGGGGTGTCAGGCGATCAGATGGCACAAGCACCTGCCTTGCATTTTTCGCACTCTTCACAGAACGGCGCATTGCGCTTGAGGGTGTTGATCTGCGCCGGGGTCAGCACGGCGCCGGCCTTGTCGGCGTCGGCTTGCTTGAGGACACCTGGCATCAACGGTGCCGCTGCGGTGCCGCTGCCCGGGCTGCCACCGGAGTTCATGTTGATCGCCGGGCCGCTGAGGGTCACGCCGCCGGCGTCGATCTTGATGAAGCTGCCGCCGCCCTTGAGGGTCAGTTCGCTGCCGGCTTCGAGCACCACTTTCAGGCCGCTGCTGAGGTGGATTTCCTGGCCGGCTTCGATGAACTGGCCGGTGCCGATTTTGATGTGCTGGTTAACGCCGACGGTCAGGTGGTCGTTGGCGCGGGTTTCGACTTTGCGGTCGGCGTAGACGGTGTGGTGTTCTTCGGCCTTGAATTCGCTGTAGCTGTTGGCCTCGACGGTGTCGTGGCGTTCGTTGCCGACGCGAATCTTCTGGTCGTGCTCGATGTTTTCATCCCAGTCGCGCTGGGCGTGCAGGAAGATCTGTTCCTGGCCTTTCTTGTCTTCGATGCGCAGCTCGTTGTAGCCGCCGCCACCGGGCGAGCTGAGGCTCTTGAAGGTGCTGCGGGTCTTGTTCGCCGGCAGGTCGTAGGGGACGATGTTTTCCTTGTGGTACAGACAGCCGCTGATCAGCGGTTGGTCGGGGTCGCCTTCGAGGAAGGTGACGAGCACTTCCATGCCGATCCGCGGGATGGCGATGCCGCCGTAGTGGGCACCGGCCCAGGCGGACGAAACGCGCAGCCAGCAGCTGGTCTTGTCGTCGGCCTGGCCTTCGCGGTCCCAGTGAAATTGCACTTTCACTCGACCGTATTGGTCGCAGTGGATCTCTTCACCTTTCGGGCCGGTGACCACCGCGCTCTGGCTGCCGAGAATGCACGGCTTCGGGTGCACCAGCGGCGGACGGTTGGGCACGTCCCATGGCGTGGCCTGAAAGCGGTTGCGGTAGCCCTGGTGGAAGTCGTCCTTGAGGTCGGTGGTGTCGCTGGTCACCGACTCTTCGAGCACTTGCGGCTGCTTGCCTTCGTGAAGGATCTCAGTGAGCAGCCAGAGGTCGTTCCACTTAGGCTTGGGGTGCTGACTCAGGGCGAGGAAATGCCCGCTGACCAGCAGCGGCTGATCGCTTTTGCCTTCGGCCAGTTGGTAGTCGCTGCGGTGCCGTTCAAGGTTTCGCTTGGCCAGGTGCTTGCCGCGTTCGCGGTCGATGAAGCGCCCTGGATAGTCGTAGTCTTCGAGGTCCGGTTTGCTGTCGCCACGGGCCTCGCTTTCGAGGGTGATGCGCGGTTTCTCGAAGTCGTAGTCGCGACGGGTGGTACGGCTGGTGCGGGTTTCCAGGCGCAGGTCGAAGCGCTTGATCACCGGGTCGTTGGCGACCATGCCGGAGTCTTGCTGGTAGGCCACCGGCGCGAGTTTCGGGAACACCGTCTGGTCATCGCCGAACACCAACTTGTGAGCGGTGGCGCTGTGCTGGAAGTGGTAGTGGATACCTTCTTCCTCGCACAGGCGCTGGATGAAATGCAGGTCCGATTCATCGTACTGAACGCAATACACGCGCTCGGGATAAATCGCACCGACTTTGAATTCGTAGGCATTGCTTTGGATGCCGTGCTCTTCGAGGACCTGGCCGATGATTTTCGGCACGCTGAGGTTCTGGAAGATGCGTTGGTTGATGCGGTGAGAAAGGTAAGACAGCTGCGGGCGCAGGGTCACCGAGTAGCGGGTCAGGCGTTTACCGGCATCGCCTTGGGCGACGCGATAGATC
>NZ_JBFTLU010000108.1:0-11208 GCF_056396605.1 Pseudomonas sp. 05T35 | reverse complement strand
CCGCGACGGCCGCACCACCGGCCCCGGGCTGTGGGGCCAAAACGAAAAAACGCCGCAACCCGCTGCACTTGCGCGAAAGGGGTATGCGACGTCTTTGTCGTAGGTGGGGCAACCGCCGTTGGCTACCTGTGCGGTTTACTTAGCGAGATCTGTGCCAACAGACGAAACCGAGTCGCGGCCAATCGCGAGCAGGCTCGCTCCCACAGTTGATTTGTGTACGACGCAATTTCCTTGTGGGAGCGAGCCTGCTCGCGATGGGCGCCCCAACAGGCGCTAGAAGGGTCAGCCCAGCAGCTCGCTCATGGCAATGATCTGCTCGGCCACCTGGATCAGCTTCTGTTGGCGGCTCATGGCCTGACGGCGCATCAGGGTGTAGGCCTGTTCTTCATTGCAGTCCTTCATTTTCATCAGCAAGCCCTTGGCCAGTTCGATGCGCTTGCGCTCGGCCAGTTGCTGGTCGCGGGCCTGGAGTTGGGCACGCAAGGCCTGATCGCTTTCAAAGCGTGCCATGGCCACGTCGAGGATCGGTTGCAGGCGCGCGGCATGAATGCCTTCGACGATATAGGCGCTGACGCCGGACTTGATCGCCTGGCGCATCACGTCCGGGTCGTGCTCGTCGGTGAACATCACGATCGGCCGAGGCTGGTCGCGGCTGACCAGCACTACTTGCTCCAGCACATCACGGCTCGGTGACTCGGTATCGATCAGGATCACGTCCGGACGCACCGTTTCGACGCGCGCAGGCAGGTCGATGGTCAGGCCTGATTCATCGATCACCTCAAACCCGGCTTCGGTCAGCGCGGCCTTGAGCCGCCCGACCTTTTTCGCCGTGTCGTTGATCAGCAGGATACGCAACATATTTGCAGCCTCCTGTCAGCGGCGGGCGAGAAGAGCGGGGGTGTCGGCCATGGCGTGCAGCTTGAAGCTGCGGGCATACGCCGCCGGGTCCGAGCCATTCCATATTTTACCGTCGATCAACTGGCTGCTGCGCATTTCCTGATCCCGGACCGCGATCCCCAGCGCGCTGGCGGCATCGCGATAGACGCCAAGTTGCTGGACCTGACGCGCCACCTGCAGATAGTCCGGGTCTTCGCGCAGCAAGCCCCAACGCCGGAATTGAGTCATGAACCACATACCGTCGGAAAGGTACGGCAGGTTGACCTCGCCGCCGCCATGGAAGCGCAGCGCGTGAGGGTCCTGCCAGCGATTGCCCAGACCGTCGGCATAATCGCCCAGCAGGCGCGGTTCGATGCAGTCGAGCGGTGCGTCCAGGTATTCGGTAGCACTCAACAGTTGCGCGGTGCTGCGGCGGTTTTCCGTGCTTTGTTCAATGAAACGACTGGCCTCAAGGATCGCCATGACCAGCGCTCGTGCGGTGTTCGGGTATTGCTCGATGAAGGCGCGGGTGCAGCCAAGAACTTTTTCCGGGTGGTCGGGCCAGATGGTCTGGCTTGTCGCCAGGGTGAAGCCGAGGTTCTGCTTCACCGCACGGGCGCTCCAGGGTTCGCCGACGCAGAAACCGTCGATTCGTCCGGCCTGCAAGTGCGCGACCATTTGTGGCGGTGGCACCACGACGCTGTCGACATCCTGCAACGGATGGATGCCCTGGCTCGCCAGCCAGTAATACAACCACATGGCGTGGGTGCCGGTAGGGAAGGTCTGGGCGAAGGTGAGTTTTGGGCGACTTTGGTGCACGTGACGGTCCAGCGCTTCAGGACCGGTCACGCCTAGCCCTTGCAGGCCATGAGAAAGGTTGATGCTCTGGCCGTTCTGGTTCAGCCCCATCAGCACGGCCATGTCCGTCGCGGCGACGCCGCCGATGCCCAGATGCACCGCATAGATCAAACCATAGAGGCTGTGGGCGGCATCCAGTTCGCCACTGACCAGTTTGTCCCGCAGGTTGGCCCACGACGACTGGCGCTTGAGGTTCAGGGTCAACCCGTAGGGTTGGGCGAAGCCCTGAGTCGCCGCAACCACCACGGATGCGCAGTCGCTCAGGGCCATGAAACCGAGGTTGATCGCGGTCTTTTCCGGGGCATCGCTGCCATTGACCCAGGCCAGCGGTCCTGCTTCAGGTTCAGTCATCACATAAGCACCTTGCATGAAAAAAGCGCCGTACCCAGGCCCCATGTGCAAACCAGGCCAGGTGACGACGCCGTTGTCCTTTTTAATCGTTACCTGGCACGCATCCCGCCATTGGCATGGGTGCCGATGTCAGTACCAGTGCAAGGCATATGCCACTGAGGTCTGATTTCATCGCGCACCTCGCTTGCGACCCCGATGCACGGCTATAATCGCCGCCTTATTTCGCCGCCAACCGAGTCAAGCCCACCCATGTATACCCTGGCCCGCCAACTGCTGTTCAAACTCTCCCCGGAAACCTCCCACGATCTGTCCCTGGACCTGATCGGCGCAGGCGGGCGTTTGGGTCTCAATGGCTTGCTGTGCAAGGCGCCAGCGCAGTTGCCAGTGAATGTCATGGGCCTGGACTTTCCAAACCCGGTGGGGTTGGCGGCTGGTCTGGACAAGAACGGGGCGGCCATCGACGGGTTTGCGCAATTGGGTTTCGGCTTCGTCGAAATCGGCACTGTTACCCCGCGTCCGCAACCGGGCAATCCAAAGCCACGGATTTTCCGCTTGCCGCAAGCCGAGGCGATCATCAACCGCATGGGGTTCAACAACCTCGGCGTCGATCATCTGCTGGCGCGTGTGGCCGCGGCCAAATACAAGGGCGTGCTGGGGATCAACATCGGCAAGAACTTCGACACGCCGGTTGAGCGTGCGGTCGACGACTACCTGATCTGCCTGGACAAGGTCTACGCCCACGCCAGTTACGTGACGGTCAACGTCAGCTCGCCGAACACTCCGGGCCTGCGCAGCCTGCAATTTGGTGATTCGCTCAAGCAACTGCTCGAAGCCTTGCGTCAGCGCCAGGAAGACCTGGCTCAACGCCATGGCAAGCGTGTACCGCTGGCGATCAAGATCGCACCGGACATGACCGACGAAGAAACCGTTCAGGTGGCACAAGCGCTGATCGACACCGGGATGGACGCGGTGATTGCGACCAACACCACCCTGAGCCGCGTAGGCGTCGAAGGCATGGAATACGGTGACGAGGCGGGTGGCTTGTCCGGCGCACCGGTGCGCGACAAGAGTACTCACACGGTCAAGGTCCTGGCGGCCGAGCTGGCCGGGCGTTTGCCGATCATCGCGGTGGGCGGCATTACCGAAGGCAAGCATGCAGCTGAGAAAATCGCTGCGGGCGCCAGTCTGGTGCAGCTCTACTCTGGCTTCATCTATAAGGGCCCGGCGTTGATTCGCGAATCTGTAGACGCGATCGCAGCCCTGCGTTGACCTCGTAGCAGCTGCCGAGCCTGCGAGGCTGCGTTCGGCGGCGAAGCCGTCGTGAAATCAGACACCGTGGTCTTGCAGGTGCGCGGTGCATTCCGGGTTTACGACTGCTTCGCAGCCGAACGCAGCCTCGCAGGCTCGGCAGCTGCTACAGGGATTGTGGAGAAGTTGGCATAAAAAAGGGCTCCTCGAAGGAGCCCTTGGGCCGAAGCCCGCCGTCCGGAGAGGACGTGCGTGGTTAAGTCGTTACCTATTCAGATTTTCGTGTCGGAGTGTGTGCCCTGTTTTAGCCGACGGCGTGAAGTTCGTTGAGTCTATGGATTCCCGCAGTGCCGGTCATACCGTCCCAGTTGTCGCCGCGTCCTTCTCGCCAGCCGTTGATCCAGGCTTGGCGTACCGACGGTAGAGTAAAGGGGCAAAGCTCACGGGATTTTCCACCAACGCCATATTGATATCCGCGCAAAAATGCTCTTTCCAACGGATCACGCTTAAGTCTTCTCATAGGGTGTTTCCCTCACTTGTTGACTGTATTTGTCGCGTCGACCTCGATCGAGGTCAGGCAGAAAAATTCTGCCGTTGGTGGCTCGCTGCCGGCGTCACGAGCCAAGGTGTTGACGCCGTTGCGACGTCAACCTGTGTTGAGTTCTAACCAATGCGTCACATCGAGGGAATGATCGTTTTGTCATAAGGACGTAACGATAATGATGCTAAGGCCATAAGTAACACGATGTAATTCCCGTGTTCATTGACCAAAGCTCGCTATGATCGGCCTTTCACTGGATGATGCGGCTAATGATTGAGTAAAAATGTCCACCCATTGCACTCGGGTACTATTCGACGAAGGGTCGAGTTATGACATTTTGTTGCACAGAATTTTTTATCTGCCCGGGCATCTAAGCTCATTCAACCGGTTGGTTGGCTGTGTGGCCAGGGTGGGGCGGCACACTTTCGTGCCACGCGAGCGCTCTTCAAGAAAAGCGCTTGATTGAAAACCGAGCGGTCAATGCGTTGTCCGTTCACTTATTGCTAAAGGCCCTGGAACTCCCATGTCGGATCGTTACGAACTCTTCCTCACTTGCCCCAAGGGCCTCGAAGGCTTGCTGATCGAGGAAGCCGTCGGGCTTGGCCTTGAGGAAGCGCGTGAGCACACGTCGGCTGTGCGCGGCATGGCCGACATGGAAACGGCTTATCGCCTGTGCCTGTGGTCGCGTCTGGCTAACCGGGTGCTGCTGGTACTCAAGCGTTTCCCGATGAAGGATGCCGAAGACCTGTACCACGGCGTGCTGGATATCGAGTGGCAAGACCACATGCTCAATGACGGCACCCTGGCCGTCGAATTCAGCGGTCACGGCTCGGGCATCGACAACACGCACTTCGGCGCCCTGAAAGTGAAGGACGCCATTGTCGACAAACTGCGCACCCCATCAGGCGAGCGTCCGTCCATCGACAAGCTCAACCCGGACCTGCGTATTCATCTGCGCCTGGACCGTGGCGAAGCGATTCTGTCCCTCGATCTCTCCGGCCACAGCCTGCACCAGCGCGGCTATCGCCTGCAGCAAGGTGCGGCGCCACTGAAGGAAAACCTCGCCGCCGCAATTCTGATCCGCTCCGGCTGGCCGCGCATTGCGGCTGAAGGCGGCGCCCTGGCTGACCCGATGTGCGGTGTCGGTACGTTCCTCGTCGAAGCCGCGATGATCGCCGCCGACATGGCGCCGAACCTGCGTCGCGAGCAGTGGGGCTTCACCGCCTGGCTCGGTCATGTGCCGGCGCTGTGGAAAAAACTTCACGAAGAAGCCGTCGTCCGCGCTGCTGCCGGCCTGGCCAAGCCACCGCTGTGGATTCGCGGTTACGARGCCGACCCACGGCTGATTCAACCCGGCCGCAATAACGTCGAGCGCGCAGGCCTGAGTGAGTGGATCAAGATCTACCAGGGYGAAGTCGCAACCTTCGAGCCGCGTCCGGACCAGAACCAGAAAGGCCTGGTGATCTGCAACCCTCCGTATGGCGAGCGTCTGGGTGATGAGGCGAGCTTGCTCTATCTCTACCAGAACCTCGGTGAGCGTCTGCGTCAGGCCTGCCTGAACTGGGAAGCGGCGGTGTTCACCGGCGCACCGGACCTGGGCAAGCGCATGGGTATTCGCAGCCACAAACAGTATTCGTTCTGGAACGGCGCCTTGCCGTGCAAATTGCTGCTGATCAAAGTACTGCCGGACCAGTTCGTCACGGGTGAGCGTCGTACCCCGGAACAGCGTCAGGCCGAACGCGAGCAGGCGGCCTACGATCAGTCGCCGGCCGAGCCGCAAGAGCGTCAGTACAACAAGAACGGCAACCCGATCAAGCCTGTACCGGCGCCGGCTCCTGTTGTCGAGCAGCCACGTCTGAGCGAAGGCGGGCAGATGTTTGCCAACCGCCTGCAAAAAAACCTCAAGGCGCTGGGCAAGTGGGTCAAGCGTGAAGGTATCGACTGCTACCGTGTTTACGATGCCGACATGCCGGAATACTCCATGGCGATCGACCTGTATCACGACTGGGTCCACGTTCAGGAATATGCGGCGCCGAAATCGATCGATCCGGAAAAAGCCTCGGCGCGGATGTTCGATGCGCTGGCAGCCATTCCACAGGCCTTGAACATCGACAAGAATCGCGTGGTCGTCAAACGTCGCGAACGTCAGAGCGGCACCAAGCAGTACGAGCGCCAGAGCGCACAGGGCAAGTTCACCGAGGTGAACGAAGGCGGTGTGAAGTTGCTGGTCAACCTGACCGACTACCTCGACACCGGCCTGTTCCTGGACCACCGTCCAATGCGCCTGCGGATTCAGAAAGAGGCGGCGGGCAAGCGCTTCCTCAACCTGTATTGCTACACCGCAACCGCCAGCGTTCACGCGGCCAAGGGCGGTGCACGCAGCACCACCAGCGTCGACCTGTCGAAAACCTATCTGGATTGGGCGCGTCGCAACCTGTCGCTGAACGGTTTCTCCGACAAGAACCGCCTGGAGCAGGGCGATGTGATGGCCTGGCTGGAAGCCAACCGTGACGAGTTCGACATGATCTTTATCGATCCGCCGACCTTCTCCAACTCCAAGCGCATGGAAGGCATCTTCGACGTACAGGGTGACCACGTGCAGTTGCTGGACCTGGCCATGGCCCGTCTGGCGCCGGGTGGCGTGCTGTATTTCTCCAATAACTTCCGCAAGTTCCAGCTCGAAGAAAACCTCACGGCGCGTTATGCCGTCGAGGAGATCACCGCACAAACCATCGACCCGGATTTTGCCCGTAACGGCAAGATCCACCGCGCCTGGAAAATCATGGCGCGCTGAGGCTGATTGGATCCACAGAACCTTGATTTTTCGAGGTTCTGTGGCCTTTTTGCGCTGGCTAATCGAGTGGCTGATAGCTATAACTTCACTCAAAGCCAAGGTGACGTCAAAGCACGCCGGCGTTTTGAGTTTTGTTTATGCCGTCGCACGCCGTACGACCCAAGATCCTGGGCCTGATCAGTGAAGATGTTTCGGCCTGGCTCATTGCGCTGCTGGTGCTACTGGCCGGCGGCGTACTGACGGGGCTGCTCGCCTGGGCCAGCTTCAATGAGCACCATCAGCAGATGGCGCGGCGTTTTCAAATGCTGGTCAATGAGCGCAAGGGCCGGATTACCGAGCGTTTCGGCGATCAGGAACAGCGTCTTGATAGCCTGCGGCGTTTCTTCGTCAACTCCGAGTCGGTCTCCCGTGAAGAGTTCGACGGCTTTACCAAAGCACTGTTGCACAGAACTCAGGCCTACGCCTGGGCGCCGCTGGTTGCCCGTAGTGAACGTTCCGCGTTCGAGCAACGGGTGCGCGAGCAAGGTAAAGCAGGGTTCTCCATCAGCGATCTGACACCTTCCGCCACGTTGCAACCTGCCGCCGAGCGTGATGAATACGCGCCGGTGTTGTATAGCCAGACGCAAAGTGCAAAAGGTGCGCCGCTGGGTTTTGATTTGCTCTCGGAACCGACACGTCGGGCCACCCTGCAAAGGGCTCGCGACCTCAACGCGATGGCGGTGTCCGAGCCCACGCTGCTGGTTGGCGTCGATCCTGAATATGCCCATGGCGTGCTGCTGGTCGAGCCGGTTTTGCGTGATGCCGCAGCGTCAGCTCATGACGCTGTGCCCCTTGGTTACGTGCTGGCAGTGATCAGCATGCGTCAGTTGGTCATCGATGGGTTTCCGTTGCCCGGTCAGGACAACCTTGTGGTGCAGATTCGCGGTCGGGCGCAGGACGGTCAGGCGCAAGCGCTCTACGAATCTACCAATCGGGTGGCGAATCAGCCATTGCATTACAGCTCGATGCTGCGATTGGGCGATCATGTCTACGATCTCGATATTCGCACCAGCGCCGTGTTCGAACATGCCAATCATTCGGCGGTTGCCAGCCTGGTCGTGATGGGGGCGCTGTTGAGCGTGCTGCTCAGTGCCTTGCTCTACATTCTGGTCAGTCAACGGCAACGAGCGCTGGCGCTGGTCGAAGAGCGCACCCGCGAGTTGCGCCTGCGAGAACAGGAGTTGAGCGGCGCTCATGGTCAGTTACGCGGGGTGCTGGACGCGGCGACCCAAGTGGCGGTGATCGCCACCAACCTGCGTGGTGTGATCACCACCTTCAATGCCGGTGCCGAGCACATGCTCGGCTATCGCAGTGTCGATGTGTTGGGGCAGGCGACCCTGGAAAGCCTGCATCTGCCCGCTGAGCTGGAAGCGCGAGCCGTGGAACTCAGTCAGCGTTACTGCAAACCGGTGCCGAGCTGTCAGGCGATGCTGATGGAAGGTGGCGAAGCGGGTGGGCATGAAGCGCGTGAATGGACCTTGGTGCGCCAGGACGGCAGCTATCTGACGGTGAACATGCTCGCCACTGCCGTGCTCGACGAGCAGGGGCTGTGGGTCGGGAATCTGGCGATCTGCATCGACATTACCGAGCGCAAGCGGGTGCATGAAGCGTTGGCGGCGCGCGATTTGCTGCTCAAGAAACTCAGCGCTCATGTGCCGGGCGGCATTTATCAGTTCAAGATGGCGGTTGACGGGCGATTCAGTGTGATTTACGCGAGTGATGGCATCCGCGACATTTACGAGATCGATCCGGACGTGCTGCAACAGAACGCCGAGGCCATTTTCGAGCGGATCCATCCGCAGGATGTCGCTCGGGTGCGTTCCTCGATCCGGATCTCTTCGTTAAAGCTCAACCCGTGGCGCGAAGAGTACCGCGTACAGTTGCCGGTCCGTGGCCTGCGTTGGGTACGCGGTGAGGCAACGCCGGAAGAACTGCCCGGTGGCGGGGTGTTGTGGCATGGCTACATTTCGGATATTTCCGACCTCAAACGGGTCGAGGAAGAGCTACGCGCCTTGTCGGTGACCGACTCGCTGACCGGCATTCACAATCGACGCTATTTCCAGGAGCGGTTGACCATGGAAATGGCCCGCGTCGAGCGAGGTGTTGGAGACTTGGCGGTGATCATGCTGGATATCGATCACTTCAAGCGCATCAATGATGTGTACGGCCACGCGGCCGGCGATCGGGTGTTGCAGGCGATTTGTCAGCGCATCCGCCACCGTTTGCGGCGCACCGATGTGTTCTGTCGCCTGGGAGGCGAGGAGTTCATGGTGCTGTGTCCGGACACCAACGGGCAGCATGCCCATGCGTTGGCCGTCGAGTTATGGCAGAGCTTGCGTAATACGCCGATCGACGACCTGGGCACGGTGACTGCCAGCTTTGGTATCGCCAGTTGGCGTTCCGGGGAGGGGGCTGATGCCTTGCTGCTGCGCGCTGACTCGGGGGTTTACGCGGCGAAACAGGCCGGGCGGGATCGGGTTGAGATGGAGCTGGTGTAAGCCCGTTGTACACAAGCTTTTGTGGGAGCGAGCCTGCTCGCGATGCAGGCAACGCGGTGCATCAGAATGACCGTGTCATCGTTCATCGCGAGCAGACGAACGTCGCCCGGCTCTTCCCACATTGGATCTGTGGTGTTTGATCGATCGGCTTAAAGCGCCGACTCGGCCGTTGCCAGTTTCGGCTGGCGATACAGGTCCAGCAGCACCTGATCGAGCACCGTATGCGCGCCAAAAGGTGCCGGATCGTTGAGGATCGCGACCACCGCCCAGGTGTTGCCGTTGTTGTCGCGGCTGAAACCGGCGATAGCGCGCACAGTGTTCAGGGTGCCGGTCTTGACGTGTGCTTCACCCCGCATTGCGGTGGTCTTGAGGCGTTTGCGCATGGTGCCGTCCATGCCGCTGATCGGCAGCGAACTGACGAACTCGGCCGAGTACGGGCTTCTCCAGGCAGCCTGMAGCATGCTCGCCATTTCACGGGCGCTGACCCGTTCGGCACGCGACAGGCCCGAGCCGTTCTCCATCACCAGATGCGGCGCGGTGATGCCTTTCTTCGCCAGCCACTGACGCACTACGCGTTRTGCGGCTTTGGCATCGTCAGCATCGGCGTCGGTGCGGTATTTCGCGCCCAGGCTGAGGAACAGCTGCTGAGCCATGGTGTTGTTACTGTATTTGTTGATATCGCGGATGATTTCCGCCAGGTCCGGCGAGAACGCCCGGGCCAGTACCTTGGCATCCTTTGGTACAGCGGCCAGACGATCCTTGCCCTGGATGCTGCCACCCAGTTCCTGCCAGATCGCCCGTACAGCGCCAGCGGTGTAGGTCGCATGATCGAGCAGCGAAAGGTAAGTCTGCGAGCTGCAACCGTCGGCCAACTGGCCCGCAACGGTCACGGACACGCTGCCGTCGGCCTGGGTCACCGGGTTGTAGCGCACGCCCCCGGAACACTGTTTGCCGCTGAGGGCTTTGACCTGGTTGTCGATGCGAATGCTGGCGATCGGTGGTTCGACCGACACCAGCACCTTGCCCGAATCGTTGCGAGCGACGAAGCGCAGGGCCTTGAGGTTGACCATCAGCGCGTCGGGTTTGACCAGGAATGGCTTGTTTTCGTCTTTGCCGTCGTCATTGAACTCCGGCAATTGCGGCTGGACGAAGAAGCTGCGGTCCAGCACCAGGTCACCGGTAACTTGCTGCACGCCATTGGCTCGCAGGTCACGCATCAGCAGCCAGAGTTTTTCCATGTTCAGCTTTGGATCGCCGCCACCCTTGAGGTACAGGTTGCCGTGCAGGATGCCGCCATTGAGGGTGCCGTCGGTGTAGAACTCGGTTTTCCACTGGTGGTTCGGGCCAAGCATTTCCAGCGCGGCGTAGGTGGTGACCAGTTTCATGGTCGAGGCCGGATTGACCGAAACGTCAGCGTTGAAGACCGTCGGTGTGCCTGGGCCGTTGAGCGGAATCATCACCAGCGACAGGGCGCTGTCCTGGAGCTTGCTGGCTTTGAGGGCTTTTTCAACGCTGGGTGGCAGGCTGGTGTTGGTCGGGGCAGCGGAAACAGGGAAGGCCAGCGGCACAAGCAGGCTGGCGAGAAGCAATGGACGTAAAGATTTGATCATCTGAAATAAAACCCTACTGCCGAGGGGGAAAAAGATGAGGGCATGAGAATAAATTCCCTCGGTGGTCGCGAAAGTGTCGGCATTATGCCCCAAGGAGTAGCGGCTTGTGCCGTATCCAGAGGGCCGAATCCGCTATTTTTTTACCGGCGGTAGGCACAAGCGGCCAGAGAGTCGGGCAAACAACGGCTTAAACTGCTAAAGTGCTGCCCGTTATTACTTTTGAGGATTGTTCCAATGGCGACTAACCGTTCCCAGCGTCTGCGCAAAAAGCTTTGCGTCGATGAATTTCAAGAGCTGGGTTTCGAACTGAACCTGGATTTCAAAGAAGATCTGGCTGATGAGGCTGTTGACGCTTTCCTCGACGCGTTTCTGAAAGAAGCCATGGAAGCGAAC
>NZ_JBFTLU010000107.1:0-14765 GCF_056396605.1 Pseudomonas sp. 05T35 | reverse complement strand
CTATCATGGCGGCGCCTGGCTACTGCATTCGCCGACGCGCTATTTACCACCCAAGCTTCGAGTGCTTATCGATTATCTGGTGGAGTGCCTGGAGAAGGAGCCGACGCTGGGCAAACCGGGAAAGTCGAGTGGTCCGGGCAAGGTCGCGGCGGCGTATGAGTTGCCGGAGAGTGACGGGGTGCTCTGAGGGCACTTTCGCGAGCAGGGGATTTGTGAACGACGAAGAACCAATGTGGGAGCGAGCCTGCTCGCGAAGGCGGCCTGACAGCCACCGCACCAGTGTCTGGTCTACCGTCATCGCGAGCAGGCTCGCTCCCACATTGAATAATCAATGCCACAAAAAAAGGCCCGGATGTTTAACCATGCGGGCCTTTTGCATTTTTGATCCGGGATCAGTGCTTGCTGTCCTGGTTCGACAGGGTCAGCAGTTGTTTTTCCTGATTCCAGTCGAACGGTTCGTCGTTCTGTTCAGCTTCGTAACGACGTTCTTCCAGTGCCTGATACAGAGCGATTTCATCATCAGGCATGTAATGCAGGCAGTCGCCGGCGAAATRCCACAACAGGTCGCGGGGGACCAGGTGGGCAATTTGCGGATAACGGGTGATGACCTGACAAATAATGTCCTGCCCCAGGTATTGGCTTTCGATCGGATCGATTGGCAGCGACGCACGCAGTTCGTCGAAGCGCTCCAGGAACAAGGCATGACTTTCGTCTGGAACCTGCTCGGCTTCACCGACAGCGACCAGGATACTGCGCAGGAGGTCGAGCTGGACGAGAATTTGGTCGAGCATAACGGGAGTCCTCTAGATCAAAAGCAAAACGGGCGCCGGAGTATATAGCTCCAGCGCCCGCTTTTCATCATTGACCCGCCGGACGAGCCACCGCGTTAGCGGGTCTTGCCCTGCGCCAGTTCAACTCATGCAGGGTATGTGCTTCTGCGGCTTGCAGCACGCCGGCCTCCAGGGCAGCGTCGATGACGTGCTCCCCGGCACCCGGTTTGAACTGCCCGCTCTTGAGCGCAAAGTGCATTTTTTTCTGCAGCGGTTGTGCGGCGCTCAGTAAGTTGCAGGCATGTTGCAGGGCGCCAACCGGGTCATCGACCGATTGCGGCCGGTAACAGCCCCCCAGCAACTCTTCGAGCGTCGGATCGCCCTTGGCCCGGCCAATGACCGCTGCCACTTCGGCACCGAGTTTGTCCGACGGCCCTTTGTGACGGCGACCGAACGGGAACACGATCACTCGCATCAGGCAACCCAGCACCTTGCTCGGGAAGTTGCTCAGCAGTTCATCCAGCGCCCGTTCCGACTGGCCGAGACTCTCTTCCATGGCCCAGGTAAACAGCGGCGCCATGTGCTCCGGTGAGTCGAGGTCGTGGTAACGCTTGAGGGCGGCGGAAGCCAGGTACAGGTTACTCAGTACATCGCCGAGTCGGGCCGACAAACGTTCGCGACGTTTCAGTTCACCGCCCAGCAACATCATGCTCAGGTCTGCGAGCAGAGCGAATGCCGCGGCCTGACGGTTGAGGGCGCGGAAGTAGCCCTGGCTGAGTTTGTCTCCAGGTACTTGTTCGAAATGCCCGAAGCCGAGGTTCAGTACCAGGGTGCTGGCGGCGTTGCTCACGGCGAAACCGATGTGCTTGAGCAGCAGGCTGTCGAACTCCTTCAGTGCCTGGTCCTTGTCTTCACGGCTGGCGAGGGCCATTTCCTTGAGCACGAACGGATGGCAGCGGATCGCGCCTTGACCAAAGATCATCAGGTTGCGCGAAAGGATGTTCGCGCCTTCCACCGTGATGAAGATCGGTGCGCCTTGCCAGCTGCGCCCGAGGTAATTATTGGGCCCCATGATGATCGCCTTGCCACCGTGCACATCCATGGCGTGACTGATGCACTCGCGACCGCGTTCGGTGAGGTGATACTTGAGAATCGCCGAGAGCACCGAAGGTTTCTCGCCGAGATCCACCGCGTTGGCGGTGAGCATCCGCGCGGCGTCCATCATCCAGGCGTTGCCGCCGATACGTGCCAGCGCTTCCTGAATCCCTTCGAAGGCCGACAGCGGCACGTTGAATTGCTCGCGAACCTGCGCGTATTGACCGGTCACCAGGCTGGTGAACTTGGCCGCCCCGGTACCGACTGCCGGCAGCGAAATGGAACGCCCGACCGACAGGCAATTCATCAGCATCATCCAGCCTTTGCCGAGCATCTCCTGGCCGCCGATGAGGAAGTCCAACGGTACGAACACGTCCTTGCCGGAGTTCGGGCCGTTCATGAACGCGGCGCCGAGGGGCAGGTGGCGTCGACCGATGTCCACACCGGCAGTGTCGGTCGGGATCAACGCGAGGCTGATGCCAAGGTCTTCCTCGTCACCCAGCAGATGATCCGGGTCATAGGCCTTGAATGCCAGGCCGAGCAGAGTGGCAACCGGGCCCAGGGTGATGTAGCGTTTTTCCCAGTTCAGCCGAAGCCCCAGGGTTTCCTGGCCTTCCCATTCCCCTTTGCAGATCACCCCGGTGTCGGGCATGGCGCCCGCATCGGAGCCAGCGAGTGGGCCGGTCAGCGCGAAGCACGGGATGTCGTCGCCGCGTGCCAAGCGGGGCAGGTAATGGTTGCGTTGTTCATCGGTGCCGTAATGCAGCAACAGTTCGGCCGGGCCGAGGGAGTTGGGCACCATCACCGTCGATGCCAGGTCGCCGCTGCGGGTGGCCAGTTTCATCGCCACTTGCGAGTGGGCGTAGGCGGAAAATCCCTTGCCGCCGAACTCCTTGGGGATGATCAGGGCAAAAAAACCATTCTGCTTGATGTGCGCCCAGGCCTCGGCCGGCAGGTCCATCGCCTGGCCGATCTGCCAGTCGCTGACCATGGCGCAGAGCTCTTCGGTGGGGCCATCGATGAACGCCTGTTCTTCTTCGCTCAACTGCGCTTTGGGATAGGACAGCAGCTTGTTCCAGTCCGGACGCCCGCTGAACAGCTCGCCATCCCACCAGACGGTGCCGGCATCGATGGCATCGCGTTCGGTTTGCGACATCGGCGGCAGGGTTTTCTGGAACCAGTTGAACAGCGGGGCACTGAAGTATTTGCGTCGCAGGTCGGGCAGCAGCAGTGGCGCCGCGACGACGGCCAGCGCGATCCAGAAAATCAGCAGCAGCCAGCCTGGCGCATGGCTGAAGGCTCCCATCGCCAGCAGATAGATCGCCACGATACCCAGGGCGGGCAGGGGCGCGATGCGGCGGTGAGCCAGCCAGGCAATCCCGACCACCAGAACCAGTATCCACAACAGCAGCATATTCAATCCTCCGTGAAGCCAGGGTCAAAACCACCTTCAGAGCTTAGACGGCATCTGCAAAACGGGGTGGTCAGAGCGATGTGTTTGAAATCGTGGGAAACAGCGGTGAATTTCGTGAGTGATAGTGCTGACGGACGCTGTAAAAAAGCTCCGCTGAGCGTGCGACAAGCGCTGATGTTTGGCCGAAACGTCATTATCTCTGTGCCAGGTCTGCCGATAGACTCAGGGCTTCTCCCGCTACAACCCCTACACCTTCAGCCGTGATCCCGCGACCTTGCGCGGCAGTTATGCACTGGCCACCGGCGAGAGCTACTGCGTGCCCAAAGCCACTTTGCTGGCCGGTTGCGCGCGGCACTGCGGGATCGCCGCGCGGATCGGTCTTGCGGATGTGCGCAATCACCTGTCGACCCCGCGCTTGATYGAGTTGCTCAAGAGTGACGTGTTCGCCATGCACGGTTACACCGAGTTGTATTTGCAGGGGCGCTGGGTCAAGGCCACACCGGCGTTCAACCAGAAGCTCTGTGAGCTGTTCGATGTACCGGCGCTGGAATTCGACGGGATCAATGACAGCATCTTCCACCCGTTCAATCGCCAGGGGCTGCAATCGATGGAGTATCTGGTCGACCATGGCCAGTTCGCCGATGTGCCCGAAGCGTTCTTCTTCGAGTACCTGGAAAAACTCTACCCGCATTTGTTCGGTGAGCAGTCGCCAGCCCTGTTGGGCGACATGCAGAGCGATTTGAGTCGCGGCTGATCCGGGGCGTAGACTGCCCCGGCATTCATCCATCGAGGAGCGGTCATGCTGAAGATCTGGGGTCGGAAAAATTCGTCGAATGTCAGAAAGGCACTGTGGTGCGCCGAAGAACTCGGGCTGAACTACGAAACGCAGGATGCGGGCGGGGCTTTTGGTGTGGTCGACACACCGGAATATCGCGCGATGAACCCTAATGGCCGCATTCCGGTGATTGAAGACGACGGTTTTGTGCTGTGGGAATCCAACGCCATCGTGCGTTACCTGGCTGCCCGTCACGCAGCGGGTTCGAACTGGTTCCCGGCCGACGTGCAGGCCCGGGCGAGTGCGGAAAAGTGGATGGACTGGACCACTTCGTCGTTTGCCGAACCTTTCCGCCAGGTGTTCTGGGGCGTATTGCGTACCCCGGCCGATCAGCAGGATTGGGTTGCGATCAACGCGGCGCAGAAAACCTGCGAGCAATTGCTGTCGATGGTTGATCAGGCATTGGCGCAAAAGCCGTATTTGTCCGGTGACGAGATCGGCGCGGGCGATATTCCGTTGGGCAGCTTTATCTATGCCTGGTTCGAGATGCCCATCGAGCGAGCRCCAATGCCTCATCTGCAAGCCTGGTATGCGCGCCTGAAGCAACGTCCGGCTTATCAAAAAGCCGTCATGACCGCGTTGACTTAATACTGACTATCAACACACTTGACTGTACTTGTGCGGCGTCGCCAAGCACCATTGCGTTTATGCGCCGCGGTTGCATGGGTCGCCGCCCGCTCTTGTTTATTCCTGACTTCCCTTCTTGGTGCGTAAATCCGATATGAGTTCTGCTCTGTCCATCCGGCAGCTAACCAAAACCTACGGCAACGGTTTCCAGGCCTTGAGTGGTATCGATCTGGATGTCGCCGAAGGTGACTTTTTTGCCTTGCTCGGCCCCAACGGCGCCGGCAAATCCACGACCATCGGCATTCTCTCGACCCTGGTGAACAAGACCAGCGGAACGGTGAATATCTTTGGCCACGACCTGGACCGCGACCCGGCGGGGCTCAAGCGCTGCATCGGCGTGGTGCCGCAGGAATTCAACTTTAACCAGTTCGAAAAGACCTTCGATATTGTCGTGACCCAGGCCGGTTACTACGGTATCCCGCCCAAAATCGCCAAGGAACGCGCTGAGCAATACCTGACTCAGCTCGGCCTGTGGGACAAGCGCGATGTGCCGTCACGCTCACTGTCGGGCGGCATGAAGCGTCGACTGATGATTGCGCGTGCGCTGGTGCATGAACCGCGCCTGCTGATCCTCGACGAACCGACTGCCGGCGTGGACATCGAACTGCGTCGCTCGATGTGGACCTTCCTCACCGAGCTGAACCAGAAAGGCATCACCATCATCCTCACCACGCATTACCTGGAAGAGGCTGAGCAGCTGTGCCGCAACATCGGCATCATCGACCACGGCACCATCGTCGAAAACACCAGCATGCGTAACCTGCTCAGCCAGCTGCATGTCGAGACGTTCCTGCTGGACCTGAAGAACGACATGACGGTGGCGCCGCAGTTGATTGGCTATCCGACTCGTCTGGTCGATAGCCACACCCTGGAAGTCCAGGTCGACAAGGCCGTCGGCATCACCGCGTTGTTCGGTCAGTTGGCCGCGCAGCACATCGAAGTGCTGAGCCTGCGCAACAAAACCAATCGCCTTGAGGAGTTGTTCGTGTCTCTGGTGGAGAAAAATCTGGCGAAGGTGGCCGTATGAGTTCCGAACTGAAACCCAACCTCATTGCACTCAATACCATTGTTTACCGTGAGGTCCGGCGTTTTACCCGGATCTGGCCGCAGACCCTGCTGCCGCCGGCCATCACCATGGTTCTGTACTTTGTGATCTTCGGTAATCTGATTGGCCGGCAAATCGGTGATATGGGTGGCTTCACCTATATGGAATACATCGTGCCGGGCTTGATCATGATGTCGGTGATCACCAACGCCTACGGCAACGTGGTCTCGAGCTTTTTCGGCAGCAAATTCCAGCGCTCCATCGAAGAACTGATGGTTTCACCGGTTTCGCCGCACACCATTCTGATCGGCTACACCGTGGGCGGGGTGCTGCGTGGCCTGGCGGTGGGCGTGATCGTGACGCTGCTTTCGCTGTTCTTCACTCACCTGCAAGTTCACCATTTGGGGATTACCCTGCTGGTGGTGCTGCTGACGGCAACGATCTTTTCGCTGCTGGGGTTCATCAACGCGGTGTTTGCGCGCAACTTCGATGACATTTCGATTATCCCGACGTTCGTGCTGACGCCATTGACCTACCTGGGCGGGGTGTTCTATTCGATCAGCCTGCTGCCACCGTTCTGGCAGACCGTGTCGCTGGCCAACCCGGTGCTGCACATGGTCAACGCTTTCCGTTACGGCATCCTCGGCGTTTCGGACATCAAGATCAGCATCGCCATTACCTTCATGCTGGTAGCAACCGTCGTGCTGTACATCGGTTGCGCGCGGTTGCTGGTCAGCGGACGCGGGATGCGCACCTAACCTGCGGCAAACTCGATCCTTGTGGGAGCGAGCTTGCTCGCGAAGGCGTGATTGCCAGCACTGCAATAAATGCGTACTACACAAAAAAACGGCCTCCCGAGTGGACAATGCCAGTCAGTTAAGCGCAATCCATGTGGGAGCGAGCCTGCTCGCGATGACGGCATAACATTCAACATCAATGTTGACTGACCCACCGCTATCGTCGGAACGCCGCCCGGAGCCGGCTCGCTCCCACAGGTTTGTGCCTTAACTGACAGGAATTATCCCAAGTGGAGGCCTTTTTTATTGATGATCGTTCCCACGCGGGAACGATCAGCGTGTTGGCGTGCTACTGCGGTGAGTCCGGTGGATCGAGGTGATCCAGCGCCCGATTCACCGCCAACTCGGCCAGYGAAATCATCTGYTGAATCGCCAGYGCGGTATTGCGYTTGGGRCCTTCRAGCTCAAACGCCAGATCGCTGGCCATGACATTSACCGAGGCGAGGGTCTCGCAGGCGTGGGCCAGCAGGGTTTCRCTGTCGACGTCGGGRGCGATGACRAAAATGCAGCCGGGRCGTCGGTCGGCTARCAATGTCTTGGTTTCCGGCAGCACCAGGTAATGRTCSAGCGCACGGTGCGCGGCGGCGTGGAGTTCTTTTGARTTGAGGGAGGCGTAGGGAGAAACCGGATCGGTTTCGGGTGGATTTGGAGTTGGTTTGAACATTGTCGTAATTTCCTCTTTGGAGCTACCACCGATTCGCTGCTAAACGAAAGGGTGGCGGCTGTACGCAGGTTAGCAGACCGGGAGGAATCACGAAAAACCGGCGCACCCGAGGGTGCCCTGCGCACAGCCACCATAGAGTTCAGGGATGGAATACCTGAATTTCTGAAGTGCAGTGCACCTACGTGAAACCTCCGAGCTGCTAAACCCGATCGCTGATGGGCAGCGACAGGAGAACAATAGAAGCGAGGACCAAAGCGCACAAGCCGGCGGATTCTGGCGCAGGTGTAGGCCGTGACGCAAGGCGTTGTAGCCTCTGATGGGCGCTGTGTAGGCAAGCTTAAACACCCGTCGTAGCAGCTGCCGAGCCCGCGAGGCTGCGTTCGGTCTGGGCCGCATCCGGACGAAGCGGTCGTAAAATCAGGCAACACGTTCGTTCAGGAAAACCGCGTACGCCGGATTGGCGAGGACTGCGTCCTCGAACGCAGCCTCGCGGGCTCGGCAGCTGCTACGACGGGTGCGGTCCTGTAATTGGCTGTTTGATCGTTCTCATGCGCCGCAAAGGAATGCCTCTAGGGACGCGGAGCGTCACGGGCTCGACAGCTGCTACATCCGGCTTCGCCTGCGCCGCGTCCATTGCCGACCGACCCACCAGCGCCAGTAGGTCATGGTCAGGCAGTAGGCCAACGCGCCGAGCACCAGGCCAGTCACCACCGAGCCCAGCAGAAACGGTTGCCAAAGAGTCGACAGCTCACCGCTGATCCATTCCCAGGTCAGCTCATCCGGCAGGCTGCGGGCGGGGACATCCATCAGCCAGGCGCCGGTCTGATAGGTGCAGTAAAACACCACGGGCATGGTGATCGGGTTGGTCAGCCAGACCAGGCTCACCGCGATCGGAATATTGCCACGCACCCAAATGGCAAGCATTGCCGCCACCAGCATTTGCAACGGAATCGGTAGAAACGCGGCGAACACGCCGATGGCCATGGCGCGCGCAACCGAATGCCGATTGAGGTGCCAGAGGTTCGGGTCGTGCAGCAGCGTGCCGAGAAAGCGTAAGGATTTGTGTTCCCGGATGCTGGTCGGGTCTGGCATGTAACGTTTGAATAAGCGCCGGGGCATAAGGCTTCTCGGTCGGTTCAAGCGGCAAGTATGCCCGGATTCTACAGAGCGCCCGTTCAGACTTTGTGACAATTAATAAACGCGGACTTTGGTAACTCGGCTAATCCAAGAGAGGGGACTCTCAAGGACAGGCTAATGCGCACAGGGATGTTGGCGCTCGCGTTGGGTCTGTTGGCCTTGCGTTTTTTACCGGTGTTGCCACCGGTCTGGTTACTGCTGTTGCTGCCCGTACTGGCATTGATGCTGTTGCCATTTCGCACGTACCCACTGGCGTTTTTTCTGTTCGGTTTCAGCTGGGCCTGTGCCAGTGCGCACTGGGCTTTGGCAGATCGTTTGGCGCCGGACCTCGACGGGCAAACCCGCTGGGTCGAAGGACGAGTCGTCGGCTTGCCGCAGAACGCGCAAGGCGTGGTGCGTTTCGAGTTGGCCGATAGCGAGTCGCGGCGCACACGCTTGCCGGGTTTGATGCGGTTGGCCTGGTACGACGGTCCGACGGTCAACAGCGGTGAGCGCTGGCGACTGGCGGTGAAATTGAAGCGCCCCACAGGCCTCCTCAATCCGCAGGGCTTTGATTACGACGCCTGGCTGTTGGCACAACGCATCGGCGCCACGGGAAGCGTCAAGGACGGGCAGTTGCTCCGGCCTGCACAAGGGGCCTGGCGTGATGCTGTTCGCCAGCGTTTGCTGGCGGTCGATGCGCAAGGGCGCGAGGGGGCGTTGGCGGCGCTGGTGCTGGGCGACGGCTCTGGATTGAGCAGCGAAGACTGGCGCGTGTTGCAAGACACCGGCACTGTGCATTTGCTGGTGATTTCCGGGCAGCACATCGGTTTGCTGGCCGGAATGGTTTATCTACTGATTGCCGGGTTGGCGCGTTATGGATTGTGGCCGCAGAGGTTGCCCTGGTTGCCGTGGGCCTGCGGCATGGCCTTCGCGGCGGCGCTCGGCTATGGGTTGCTCGCCGGTTTCGAGGTGCCGGTGCGCCGAGCCTGCGTGATGATCGGTCTGGTGCTGTTATGGCGCCTGCGGTTTCGTCATCTGGGTGCCTGGTGGCCTTTGCTGCTGGCGTTGAATACGGTGTTGTTGCTTGAGCCGTTGGCCAGTTTGCAGCCGGGATTCTGGTTGTCATTTGCAGCGGTGGCGGTGCTGATCTTCACCTTCAGCGGCCGCTTGGGCGCCTGGCGCTGGTGGCAAACCTGGACGCGTGCGCAATGGCTGATCGCGATTGGCTTGTGCCCGTTGCTGCTGATACTCGGTTTGCCCATCAGCCTCAGTGGTCCGCTGACCAATCTGCTGGCGGTGCCCTGGATCAGTCTGGTGGTGCTGCCCCCGGCCTTGCTGGGGACATTGTTGCTGCCGCTGCCTTATGTCGGCGAAGGGCTGTTGTGGCTGGCCGGCGGTTTGCTTGACGTGCTGTTCAACGGTCTGGCGTTGGTGGCCGGGCGGATACCGGCATGGGTTGCCCCGGTAATTCCCCTTTGGGTCTGGGGGATAAGTGCGTTTGGCGCTTTTCTACTGTTGTTGCCCAAAGGCCTGCCCATGCGGTTGTTGGGCTGGCCGATGCTGCTGTTGATGGTGTTCCCGCCACTCAGAACCGTACCTGACGGCATGGCTGAAATCTGGCAACTGGACGTCGGCCAGGGCTTGGCCATAGTGGTTCGCACGCGTCATCACACGTTGCTCTATGACGCCGGTCCGCGTTTCGGTGATTTCGATTTGGGCGAGCGGGTGGTGTTGCCGTCGTTGCGCAAGCTCGGTGTGCGCAAGCTGGAGGTGATGCTGATCAGTCATGCCGATGCCGATCACGCCGGTGGCGCGCGCTCGGTCGCAAGCGGATTGCCGGTGGCGCAGGTGCTCAGCGGTGATCCCGAAGCCCTGCCGGCCGAGTTGTACGCGCAGGCCTGCGAGAGCGGGCAACGCTGGGAGTGGGACGGTGTGGGTTTTACGCTCTGGCAATGGTCCGGAGCGAGCGAAAGCAACCAGAAATCCTGCGTCCTGCAGATCGAAGCCAACGGCGAGCGTCTGTTGTTGACTGGCGACATCGACGCCCGGGCCGAGCAGGGCGCCTTGCGTTTGCGTCTGGGGGCGTTCGAGGCGCCCGAGTCACTGCGCCAGCAGCCACGTTTCTGGCGTGCACCGCCGTTTGTCAGCCAATAACCACCGGTCATCAGCGCGGCGCGCCATGCGACACACGGTCTGTGGCGTGTCGGGTCTCTCTGTCGAGTCTGTATGTTAAAGTGGCGCACTTTTTCGAGGGGACTGTCACTGTGTGGGAATTGGTCAAATCCGGCGGCTGGATGATGCTGCCGATCATTCTGAGTTCCATCGCGGCAATGGCGATCGTTGCCGAGCGTCTCTGGACCTTGCGCGCCAGCCGTGTGACCCCGGAGCATTTGCTCGGGCAGGTCTGGGTCTGGATCAAGGACAAGCAACTCAATAAGGAAAAACTCAAGGAACTGCGCGCCAACTCGCCGTTGGGTGAGATCCTTGCGGCGGGCCTGGCCAACTCCAAGCATGGTCGCGAGATCATGAAAGAGTGCATCGAAGAGGCCGCTGCCCGGGTGATCCACGAGCTGGAACGCTACATCAACGCGCTGGGCACCATCGCTGCCATGGCGCCGTTGCTCGGCCTGCTCGGCACGGTGCTGGGCATGATCGATATCTTCAGTTCGTTCATGAGCACCGGCATGACCACTAACGCTGCGGTGCTGGCCGGCGGTATTTCCAAAGCCTTGATCACCACGGCTTCGGGCCTGATCGTCGGTATCCCGTCGGTGTTCTTCCACCGGTTCCTGCAACGGCGCATCGATGAACTCGTCGTGGGCATGGAGCAGGAAGCCATCAAGCTGGTTGAAGTGGTGCAGGGCGACCGTGACGTCGATCTGGCTGAGGGCAAAGCGTGAAATTCCGCCGTAAGCAACGGGAGAACGTGGACATCAACCTCGTGTCGCTGATCGACGTGGTGTTTGTCCTGCTGCTGTTCTTCGTCGTGACCACCACCTTTACCCGGGAAACCCAGCTGCGCGTCGACCTGCCGGAAGCTGTCAGCGGGTCACCTGCCGAAGACCAGCAGGCCAAGCAACTGGACATCGCCATCAGCGCCGACGGCGTGTTTTCGGTCAACAACCAATTGTTGCCGAAGAACGATCTGGCCAGCCTGATCGACGCCTTGAAGACGGCGTCGAATGGCGACACCAACTCGCCGCTGTCGATCAGCGCCGATGGCAAAACCCAGCATCAGGCCGTCGTCACGGCGATGGATGCCGCGGGCAAGCTGGGTTTCACCCACTTGCGCATGACCACCGTTGAGGCGGCGCCGGCACCCTGATGGCCATGTCCGATCGTTTGCTCGCCGCCTGGTATGCCGGTCATCCGGCGCTGAAACTGTTGCAGCCACTGGAGTGGCTGTACCGGCGCGTGGTCACGGCCAAGCGTGAACGGTTTCTGGCCGGCCAAGGCGAGATCTACCAGCCGCCCGTGCCGCTGATCGTGGTCGGCAACATTACGGTGGGCGGTACCGGCAAGACGCCGTTGATCCTGTGGATGATCGACCACTGCCAGCGCAGTGGCCTGCGGGTGGGCGTGGTCAGTCGCGGTTATGGCGCCAAACCGCCGCAATTGCCCTGGCGGGTCGAAGGCGGGCAGAGCGCGGCCATCGCAGGTGACGAACCGCTGTTGATCGTCCAGCGCACCGGTGTGCCATTGATGATTGACCCCGATCGCAGTCGCGCCGTGCAGGCACTGCTGGCCGCCGAGCCGCTGGATCTGATCCTGTCTGACGATGGCATGCAGCATTACCGTCTGGCACGCGATCTTGAGCTGGTGTTGATCGATGCCGCACGCGGACTGGGCAATAAACGCTGCCTGCCGGCGGGCCCTCTGCGTGAGCCGGTCGAACGCCTGCAAAGCGTCGATGCGCTGCTCTACAACGGTGCCACGGCCGATCGCGACGACGGCTTTGCGTTCCAGCTGCAACCGACCGCGCTGGTCAACCTGCTGACGGGCGAACGGCGCTCGCTTGAGCATTTCCCCGCTGGCCAGGCCTTGCACGCGGTGGCCGGAATCGGTAATCCGCAACGTTTCTTCAACACCCTTGAAACGCTACACTGGCAGCCTGTTCCACATGCTTTTGCCGACCACGCCGAATACAGCGCGGCGGCTTTGAATTTCACGCCGTCACTGCCGTTGGTGATGACCGAGAAGGATGCGGTGAAATGCCGAACCTTCGCGGCCGCCGACTGGTGGTATCTGGCGGTCGATGCTGCGCCATCACCGGCCTTCGTGGCCTGGTTCGATACGCAGTTGATGCGGCTGTTGCCCGCGCGGCTTTTGCCTTAAAACGCTTTTTTCCAGGGAATGCTCATGGACACCAAATTGCTCGACATCCTCGCTTGCCCGATCTGCAAAGGTCCGCTCAAGCTCAGCGCCGATAAAACCGAGCTGATCAGCAAAGGCGCCGGTCTGGCCTATCCGATTCGTGATGGCATTCCGGTGATGCTCGAAAGCGAAGCGCGCACCCTGACGGCAGAAGAGCGTCTGGATAAATGAGCACTGCCTTCACCGTTGTGATTCCGTCGCGTTTTGCTTCCACCCGTCTGCCGGGCAAGCCTCTGCAAATGATTGCCGGCAAGCCGATGATCCAGCACGTTTGGGAACAGGCGAGCAAAAGCAGCGCGCAGCGGGTGGTGGTTGCCACGGACGATGCGCGCATTGTCGAGGCCTGCAAGGCGTTTGGCGCTGAAGTGGTGATGACCCGCGAGGACCACAACTCCGGCACCGATCGCCTGGCTGAAGTCGCTGCCCAACTGGGCCTGGCGCCGGACGCTATCGTGGTCAACGTGCAGGGCGACGAACCGTTGATTCCGCCGAGTGTGATCGATCAGGTTGCGGCCAACCTGGCGGCCCATACCGAAGCGCGCATGGCGACCCTCGCCGAGCCGATCGAAGACGTTGAAACCCTGTTCAACCCCAACGTGGTCAAGGTCGTCAGCGATCTGAATGGTCTGGCGCTGACGTTCAGCCGCGCCACGTTGCCGTGGGCGCGGGACGACTTCGCCAAGAGCCGCGAGCAATTGCCGGCTGGCGTTCCTTACCGTCGGCACATTGGCATCTATGCCTATCGCGCCGGTTTCCTGCATGACTTTGTCAGCTGGGGCCCGTGCTGGCTGGAAAACACCGAGTCTCTGGAGCAGCTGCGTGCCCTGTGGCACGGTGTGCGGATTCACGTTGCCGATGCACTGATTGCACCGCCACCGGGTGTCGACACGGCGGAAGACCTCGAACGCGTTCGTCGCCTGCTGGAGGCCTGATGCGGGTTCTGTTCGTCTGCCTGGGCAACATCTGCCGTTCACCCACGGCTGAAGGGGTGCTGCGACACAAACTGCGTGAAGCCGGTCTGGCCGATCAGGTCGAAGTGGCTTCTGCGGGCACCGGTGACTGGCATATCGGCAAGGCGCCGGACAAGCGCAGCCAGGCTGCCGCGCTGCGCCGTGGTTATGACCTGTCCGCGCAACGCGCCCAACAGGTMACGCGTGCCGACTTTTCCAGCTATGACCTGATCCTCGCCATGGACCATAGCAACCTGCGCAACCTCAAGGCGTTGCAACCGGCCAAGGGCAGGGCAGAGCTGGATTTATTCCTGCGCCGCTATGAGTCGAGCGTGGATGAAGTGCCGGATCCTTATTACGACGGCGATCAAGGTTTCGAGCAGGTGCTGGACCTGATCGAGCGTGCCAGTGATTTGCTGGTGATTGAATTGAAGGGACGCTTATGACTTTGCACCTGCAATCGCAGGTTTCGCTGAAGCCGTACAACACCTTTGGCGTGGACGTGCGCGCGCAATTATTTGCCGAAGCCCACAGTGATGCCGATGTGCGCGAGGCGCTGGCGTATTCGGCCGCGCACGCCATGCCGCTGCTGGTGATTGGCGGTGGCAGCAACCTGTTGCTGACCGCAGACATTGCCGCGCTGGTGTTGCGCATGGCCACCCGTGGTATCCGGGTGTTGAGCGACAACGGCAGTCAGGTGGTGATCGAAGCCGAGGCCGGCGAAAGCTGGCACCCGTTCGTTCAATGGACACTGGCGCAAGGCCTGTCGGGCCTTGAGAACCTCAGCCTGATCCCCGGCACCGTCGGTGCCGCGCCGATGCAGAACATCGGGGCCTATGGGGTCGAGATCAAGGATGTGTTCGCCGGTCTGACCGCGCTGGACCGCCAGACCGGCGAGCTGCGCGATTTCACGCTGGCCGAGTGCAACTTTGCCTACCGCGACAGCCTGTTCAAGCAGCAGGTCGGTCGCTGGCTGATCCTGCGGGTACGTTTCGCCCTGAACCGCGTCGAGCATCTGCATCTGGAATACGGCCCGGTTCGTCAGCGCCTGACCGAGCAGGGCATCGATCATCCC
>NZ_JBFTLU010000106.1:0-11252 GCF_056396605.1 Pseudomonas sp. 05T35 | reverse complement strand
CATATGGACCGTTACAGCGGCCTGCCGGCCTATCACCTGGCCAAGCACCGGATCTTCCGTGGCGCGAAGCAAGTGGTGGTCAATCGTCAGGATGCGCTGAGCCGTCCGTTGATGGGCGAGGGCCTGCCGTGCTGGACCTTCGGTCTGAACAAGCCGGACTTCAAGGCCTTTGGTTTGCGCGAAGAAAATGGCGAGAAGTATCTGGCCTTTGAATTCCAGAACCTGATGCCGGTACGCGAGCTGAAAATTCGTGGCGCGCATAACCAGTCCAACGCCCTCGCGGCCTTGGCCCTGGGGCACGCCGTGGGCCTGCCGTTCGACGCCATGCTCTCGAGCCTGCGGACTTTCGCCGGGCTTGAGCATCGCTGCCAGTGGGTCCGCGACCTGAATGGCGTGAGCTACTACAACGACTCCAAGGCTACCAACGTTGGCGCCGCTTTGGCCGCTATCGAAGGCCTGGGCGCAGACATCCAGGGCAAGCTGGTGCTGATCGCCGGTGGCGACGGCAAAGGTGCCGAGTTCAAGGACCTGCGTGATCCGGTCGCGGCCAACTGCCGCGCCGTGGTGTTGATGGGGCGTGATGCCGAGCTGATTGGCCAGGCCATCGGCGACGCCGTGCCGCTGATTCGCGTCAATTCGCTGATCGAAGCGGTCGAGCAATGCCGCGCCATCGCCCAACCAGGCGATGCCGTGCTGCTGTCGCCGGCGTGCGCCAGTTTCGACATGTTCAAGAACTACGAAGAGCGTGGGCACCTGTTCGTCCAATCCGTGAAAGATCTGGCCGCGGAGGACTTGGCATGAGCTTGAGAAATATCATCAAGCCGTACCCGTCGCCGATCATCACCGGGCGCGGTATCGACCTCGACTTCCCGATGCTCGCCGGTTGCCTGGCATTAATCGGCCTGGGGCTGGTCATGATCGCCTCTGCCTCGACCGAAGTGGCGGCAGTACAGTCGGGCAGCGCCCTGTATTACATGATTCGCCACCTTGTCTACATCGTGCTCGGCTTCGGTGCCTGCATCGTCACCATGATGATTCCGATCGCTACCTGGCAACGCCTGGGCTGGCTGATGCTGATTGGTGCGTTCGGTTTGCTGGTGATGGTGATCGTCCCGGGGATCGGTCGTGAGGTGAACGGATCGATGCGCTGGATCGGTTTCAGTTTCTTCAACGTCCAGCCTTCCGAGATTGCCAAGGTCTTTGTGGTGATCTACCTCGCCGGTTATCTGGTGCGTCGGCAGAAAGAAGTGCGTGAAAGCTGGATGGGCTTCTTCAAACCGTTCATCGTGTTGCTGCCAATGGCCGGCCTGCTGCTGATGGAGCCCGACTTCGGTGCCACCGTCGTGATGATGGGGGCCGCGGCGGCGATGCTGTTTTTGGGTGGCGTCGGGCTGTTCCGCTTCACCTTGATGGTGATACTGGCGGTGGTGGCGGTGGTGCTGCTGATCAAGATGCAGCCTTATCGAATGGCGCGTCTGACCACCTTCACCGATCCTTGGGCCGACCAGTTCGGTTCCGGCTACCAGTTGACCCAGGCACTGATCGCCTTCGGTCGCGGTGAGTGGCTGGGCGTTGGCCTGGGCAACAGCGTGCAGAAACAGTTCTACCTGCCGGAAGCGCACACCGACTTCGTGTTCTCGGTCCTCGCCGAAGAGCTGGGCGTGGTCGGCTCCCTGGCCACCGTCGCGCTATTCGTTTTCGTGTGCATACGCGGCATGTACATCGGGTTGTGGGCGGAAAAGGCCAAGCAATTCTTTGCAGCTTACGTCGCCTACGGCTTGTCGTTCCTGTGGATTGGTCAGTTCCTGATCAACATCGGAGTGAACGTCGGCCTGCTGCCGACCAAGGGCCTGACCTTGCCGTTCCTCAGTTACGGCGGTAGTTCGTTGGTGATCTGCTGCGCCTGTCTTGGCTTGTTGTTGCGCATCGAATGGGAGAGTCGAACCCACTTGGGCAGCGAAGAGATGGAGTTCAGTGAGAGCGACTTCGCCGAGGAGCCGACCCATGGGCGCTAACGTGCTGATCATGGCGGGCGGCACCGGTGGCCACGTGTTCCCGGCGCTGGCCTGCGCTCGTGAGTTTCAGGCGCGCGGCTATACCGTGCACTGGCTCGGGACGCCTCGCGGAATCGAAAATGAACTGGTCCCGAATGCCGGCCTGCCGTTGCACCTGATCAACGTCAGCGGCCTGCGTGGCAAGAGCAAGCTGTCGCTGCTCAAGRCACCTTTTGTATTGCTCAAGGCGATCTGGCAGGCCCGTGCCGTCATTCGTCAGTTGAAGCCGGTCTGTGTCCTGGGCTTTGGCGGATATGTCACTGGCCCTGGTGGCGTAGCCGCCAGATTGGCCGGTGTGCCCGTCATCGTTCATGAACAGAACGCCGTTGCCGGTACCGCCAATCGGTTGCTGGTGCCGTTGGCCGCGCGAGTCTGCGAAGCTTTCCCGGACACCTTTGCTGCCAGTGGCAGCCGGCGCACTACCGGTAACCCGGTGCGCACCGAGTTGTTCCTCGATACAGCGCGTCCAGCCCTGGCCGGACGCAAAGCGCGTTTGCTGATCCTGGGCGGAAGCCTTGGGGCAGAACCGTTGAACAAATTGCTGCCTGAAGCCCTGTCGCAGGTGCCTGTTGAACTGCGTCCGGAAGTGTTTCATCAGGCTGGTAAAAACCACGATGAAGTGACTGCCGAGCGCTATCGCACAGCCGGTGTCGAGGCGCAAGTGCAGCCTTTCATCAAAGACATGGCCCAAGCCTATGGCTGGGCCGACCTGGTGGTCTGTCGCGCTGGCGCGCTGACTGTCAGTGAGCTGGCTGCTGCCGGTCTGCCCTCGATGCTGGTGCCTTTGCCCCACGCAATCGACGATCACCAGACCCGCAATGCCGAATATTTGGCCCGTGAAGGCGCTGCCTTCCTGATGCCGCAAAGAACGACTGGCGCAGCGGATCTCGCTGCACGCCTGACAGAGGTCTTGATGCAACCGCAACGACTCAACGACATGGCTGGCGCTGCTCGTCGCCTGGCCAAACCTGATGCAACCCGCAACGTGGTCGATATCTGCCTGGAGGTGGTTCATGGTTGAAAATCAGAAAGCCATACCGCAGCCGGAAATGCGCCGCATCCGTCGCATCCACTTCGTCGGTATCGGCGGTGTGGGCATGTGCGGAATTGCCGAAGTGTTGCTGAACYTGGGCTATCAAGTGTCCGGTTCCGACCTGAAGGCTTCGCCGGTGACCGAGCGTCTCGAATCGTTCGGCGCGCAGATTTTCATCGGCCACCGTGCCGAGAACGCCGCAACTGCCGATGTACTGGTGGTATCTAGCGCCGTGAACACTTCCAACCCGGAAGTCGCGACGGCCCTTGAACGTCGTATCCCCGTGGTGCCGCGTGCCGAAATGCTCGCCGAGCTGATGCGCTACCGTCACGGCATCGCCGTCGCCGGTACTCACGGCAAAACCACCACCACCAGCCTGATCGCTTCGGTGTTCGCGGCCGGTGGCCTGGACCCGACCTTCGTGATCGGTGGCCGTCTGAACGCCRCAGGCACCAATGCCCAGTTGGGCACCAGCCGTTACCTGATTGCCGAAGCCGACGAAAGCGACGCCAGTTTCCTGCACCTGCAGCCGCTGGTAGCCGTGGTTACCAACATCGACGCCGACCACATGGCGACCTACGACGGTGACTTCAACAAACTGAAGAAAACCTTCGTCGAGTTCCTCCACAACCTGCCGTTCTACGGTCTGGCGGTGATGTGCCTGGACGACCCGGTGGTGCGTGAAATCCTCCCGCTGGTCAAGCGTCCGACCATGACCTACGGCTTCAGCGAAGACGCCGACGTGCGCGCCATCAATGTTCGCCAGCAAGGCATGCAGACCTTCTTCACCGTGCTGCGTCCCGATCGCGAACCGCTGGATGTTTCGGTGAACATGCCGGGCAACCACAACGTATTGAACTCGCTGGCGACCATCTGCATCGCGACCGACGAGTGCGTCAGCGATGAAGCCATCGTTCAGGGGCTGTCGGGCTTCCAGGGTGTTGGCCGACGCTTCCAGGTCTACGGCGAACTGCCGGTCGAAGGCGGCAACGTGATGCTGGTGGACGACTACGGTCACCACCCGACCGAAGTTGCAGCGGTGATCAAAGCCGTGCGCGGTGGCTGGCCAGAGCGCCGCCTGGTGATGGTTTACCAGCCGCACCGTTACAGCCGCACCCGCGACCTGTACGACGATTTCGTCAATGTACTGGCCGACGCCAACGTGTTGCTGCTGATGGAAGTCTATCCGGCGGGTGAAGAACCGATTCCGGGGGCTGACAGCCGCAAGCTGTGCAACAGCATCCGCCAGCGCGGTCAGCTCGACCCGATCTACATCGAGCGCGGTGTCGACCTCGCGCCTGTGGTCAAGCCGCTGCTGCGTGCCGGCGACATCCTGCTGTGCCAGGGCGCCGGTGATATCGGCGGTCTCGCACCGAAACTGTTGAAGAGTCCTTTGTTCGCGGGTGCCGTTGTCGCACCTAGCGAGGGGAAGTTGAAATGACTGCTGCCTACGCCAATCTGTTCTCGACAATCGCCCCGAAAGACTTCGGCCGTGTGGCCGTGCTGTTCGGTGGCAAAAGCGCCGAGCGTGAGGTTTCGCTGAAATCCGGTAACGCGGTGCTGGAAGCGCTGCAGTCCGCTGGCGTGGATGCGTTCGGCATCGACGTCGGTGACGATTTCCTGCAGCGCCTGCTGAACGAAAAAATCGACCGCGCCTTCATCATTCTCCACGGTCGCGGCGGTGAAGACGGCAGCATGCAGGGCCTGCTGGAATGCGCAGGGATTCCGTACACCGGCAGCGGCATCCTTGCTTCGGCGCTGGCCATGGACAAGCTGCGGACCAAACAGGTCTGGCACAGCCTCGGCATTCCGACGCCACGTCACGCGGTACTGAGCAGCGAAGCCGACTGTATTTTGGCGGCGAAGGAACTGGGCTTCCCTTTGATCGTCAAACCGGCGCATGAAGGTTCAAGTATCGGTATGGCCAAAGTGACTTCGGCAGCTGAATTGATCGAAGCCTGGAAAGCGGCCAGTACCTACGATTCGCAAGTGTTGGTCGAGCAATGGATTCAAGGTCCGGAGTTCACCATTGCGACCCTGCGTGATCAGGTGTTGCCACCGATCGCCCTGGGCACGCCACACACTTTCTATGACTACGACGCCAAGTACCTGGCTTCCGATACCCAGTACCGGATCCCGTGCGGCCTCGATAGCGCCAAGGAACAAGAGCTCATGGACCTCACGGCAAAAGCCTGTGAGGCGTTGGGTATCGCCGGTTGGGGACGGGCTGACGTGATGCAGGACGCCGATGGGCAGTTCTGGTTCCTGGAAGTCAACACCGCACCGGGCATGACCGATCACAGTCTGGTCCCGATGGCCGCACGCGCCGCCGGTCTGGATTTCCAGCAGTTGGTGCTGGCGATCCTGGCGGCCAGTGTTGGCAGTCACGTAGAGCCGCGAGGTTAAGACCATGCAAGGCGCCCAGCTACGTCATCAGCCATCCGCACCCGGCCGCAAGCCGGTGCCGCGGGGTGCCAGCCGAATGGTGGCCAAAGAGCCGATGTCGGTGCGCCTGCCGAAAGCCAATTTTGGTTTTCTCAAAGCCTTGTTCTGGCCCGTGCTGCTGGTCGCGTTGGGGTTCGGTACTTACGAAGGTGCACAGCGCTTGCTGCCGTACGCCGACCGGCCGATCACCAAGATCAACGTGCAGGGCGATTTGAGTTACATCAGCCAGCAAGCGGTGCAGCAGCGGATCGCCCCTTATGTGGCGGCGAGCTTCTTCACCATTGACCTGGCGAGCATGCGTACCGAGCTGGAACAGATGCCATGGATTGCACACGCCGAAGTGCGTCGCGTCTGGCCTGACCAAGTGGTGATTCGCCTGGAAGAGCAACTGCCCGTGGCCCGCTGGGGCGACGAAGCGCTGCTGAACAACCAGGGGCAGGCGTTTACGCCGCGTGAATTGGCCAACTACGAACATTTGCCACAGCTGTTCGGCCCACAACGGGCCCAGCAGCAAGTGATGCAGCAGTATCAGGTGTTGAGCCAGATGTTACGGCCATTGGGCTTCTCGGTTGCCCGGCTGGAATTGCGTGAACGCGGCAGCTGGTTTTTGACCACTGGCGCGGGTAGCGCGGGCCCTGGGATCGAGCTGTTGCTGGGACGCGATCACCTGGTGGAAAAGATGCGCCGCTTCATTGCCATCTACGACAAGACGCTTAAAGAACAGATTACGAACATTGCGCGCATCGACCTGCGTTATGCCAACGGCCTGGCCGTTGGCTGGCGGGAACCTGTAGCGCCCACGACGGCCCAACGCGCTGTCGCGAAGAATTGAGAAGAGGCAGGACCATGGCAAACGTGCAAAGCGGCAAAATGATCGTCGGTCTGGATATCGGTACCTCCAAGGTGGTGGCGCTGGTAGGCGAGGTCGCGGCCGATGGCCAACTGGAAATCGTCGGGATCGGTACGCATCCCTCCCGCGGCCTGAAGAAGGGCGTGGTGGTGAATATCGAGTCCACCGTGCAGTCCATTCAGCGTGCGATCGAAGAAGCGCAACTGATGGCTGGCTGCCGGATTCACTCGGCGTTCGTCGGTGTGGCGGGCAATCACATTCGCAGCCTGAACTCCCACGGCATCGTGGCGATTCGTGATCGCGAAGTCAGCTCGGCCGACCTTGAGCGCGTGCTCGATGCGGCCCAGGCCGTGGCCATTCCGGCGGATCAGCGCGTACTGCACACGCTGCCGCAGGATTACGTGATCGATAACCAGGAAGGCGTGCGCGAGCCTTTGGGCATGTCCGGCGTACGTCTGGAAGCCAAGGTCCACGTGGTCACCTGCGCGGTGAACGCGGCACAGAACATTGAGAAATGCGTGCGTCGTTGCGGCCTGGAAATCGACGACATTATTCTCGAGCAACTGGCTTCGGCGTACTCGGTACTGACCGATGACGAGAAAGAGCTGGGCGTGTGCCTGGTGGACATCGGTGGCGGTACCACCGACATCGCGATCTTCACCGAAGGCGCGATCCGTCACACCGCGGTGATCCCGATTGCCGGTGATCAGGTGACCAACGACATCGCCATGGCGTTGCGCACACCGACCCAGTACGCCGAAGAAATCAAGATCCGCTACGCCTGCGCCCTGGCCAAACTGGCCGGCGCCGGTGAAACCATCAAGGTCCCAAGCGTCGGTGATCGTCCGCCGCGCGAGCTGTCCCGTCAGGCCCTGGCCGAAGTGGTCGAGCCGCGTTACGACGAGCTGTTCACGCTGATCCAGGCCGAGCTGCGTCGCAGCGGCTACGAAGACCTGATCCCGGCCGGCATCGTGCTGACCGGCGGTACGTCGAAGATGGAAGGCGCGGTCGAGCTGGCCGAAGAGATTTTCCACATGCCGGTTCGCCTGGGCGTACCGCATGGCGTCAGAGGTCTGGACGACGTAGTGCGCAACCCGATTTATTCCACCGGTGTTGGCTTGCTGATGTATGGCCTGCAAAAGCAGTCCGATGGCATTTCCTTCTCCGGGATCAGCAGCAGTCGCGATAGCTACAACAACGACGAGGCCAAGAGCCCGTTGATCGATCGCATCAAAAGCTGGGTCCAGGGCAATTTCTGAAGATTTACCGCAACACCGTGACACCGCAGCACCGTTGTACGCAGTAGGCGCAGTAGGCGAAAAAAACTAGAGAATGTAAGGAGAGGGAAAATGTTCGAACTCGTAGACAACATCCCCGCAAGCCCGGTTATTAAAGTTATCGGTGTTGGCGGTGGCGGCGGAAACGCTGTGAATCACATGGTCAAGAGCAACATTGAAGGCGTTGAGTTCATCTGCGCCAACACTGATGCCCAGGCGCTGAAAAACATCGGCGCGCGGACCATCCTGCAATTGGGCACCGGCGTGACCAAGGGTCTGGGTGCTGGCGCGAACCCTGAGGTCGGTCGTCAGGCCGCTCTGGAAGACCGCGAGCGCATCGCTGAAGTGCTGCAAGGCACGAACATGGTGTTCATCACCACCGGCATGGGCGGCGGTACCGGTACCGGTGCTGCGCCGATCATTGCTGAAGTGGCCAAGGAAATGGGGATCCTCACCGTTGCGGTGGTGACTCGTCCGTTCCCGTTCGAAGGCCGCAAGCGTATGCAGATCGCCGATGAAGGCATCCGCGCGCTGAGCGAAAGCGTCGACTCGTTGATCACCATCCCCAACGAGAAGCTGCTGACCATCCTGGGTAAAGACGCAAGCCTCTTGTCGGCTTTCGCCAAGGCTGACGACGTACTGGCCGGTGCCGTTCGCGGTATCTCCGACATCATCAAGCGTCCAGGCATGATCAACGTCGACTTCGCCGACGTCCGTACCGTCATGAGCGAAATGGGCATGGCAATGATGGGCACTGGCTGCGCCAGCGGTCCGAACCGTGCACGTGAAGCGACTGAAGCGGCAATCCGTAACCCGCTGCTCGAAGACGTCAACCTGCAAGGTGCACGCGGCATCCTGGTGAACATCACCGCCGGTCCTGACCTGTCTCTGGGTGAGTACTCCGACGTGGGTAGCATCATCGAAGCCTTCGCTTCCGAGCACGCGATGGTCAAGGTCGGTACTGTTATCGATCCGGACATGCGCGACGAATTGCACGTGACTGTGGTTGCCACAGGCCTGGGCGCAAAAATCGAGAAACCTGTGAAGGTCATCGACAATACCGTTCAAACCTCCATGTCTGCTGCCGCACCTGCTGCCGCACGTCAGGAAATGCCGTCGGTCAACTACCGCGACCTGGATCGTCCAACCGTGATGCGCAACCAGGCTCAGGCCGGCGCAGCGGCGGCGGCGAAACTCAATCCGCAAGACGATTTGGACTACCTGGACATCCCGGCATTCCTGCGTCGTCAGGCCGATTGATGGAATGTATCAGGGCTATGAAGGTGATTGGTGTTCAGCAAAGGTCTGGTCTGCTATTATCGCCAGCCTTTGTTGATACCAGTTCGCAATTTGCGCTGAAGCGGCCCAAGCCATGATTAAACAACGCACCCTGAAAAATATTATCCGTGCCACAGGTGTAGGCCTGCACTCCGGGGAGAAGGTATACCTGACCCTCAAGCCAGCACCTGTAGACACCGGCATCGTGTTTTGTCGTGCCGACCTGGACCCTGTGGTGCAGATTCCTGCTCGCGCGGAAAACGTTGGTGAAACCACTATGTCGACGACACTGGTCAACGGTGACGTCAAAGTGGACACGGTGGAGCATTTGCTCTCGGCCATGGCTGGCCTGGGCATCGATAACGCCTACGTCGAGCTCTCCGCGTCCGAAGTCCCGATCATGGATGGTAGCGCTGGACCCTTCGTATTCCTGATTCAATCGGCTGGCCTGGAAGAACAGGACGCAGCCAAGAAGTTCATCCGGATCCTGCGTGAAGTGACAGTGGAAGACGGCGACAAGCGCGCCACTTTCGTCCCTTTCGAAGGTTTCAAAGTGAGCTTCGAGATCGATTTCGATCACCCGGTGTTTCGTGACCGCACTCAAAGTGCCAGCGTGGATTTTTCCAGCACTTCGTTTGTAAAAGAAGTCAGCCGCGCCCGGACCTTTGGCTTCATGAGTGATATCGAGTACCTGCGCAAGCACAACCTCGCACTCGGCGGTAGCGTTGAAAACGCCATCGTGGTCGACGCGGATGGAGTACTGAACGAAGACGGTCTTCGCTACGAAGACGAATTCGTGAAGCACAAGATCCTCGATGCAATTGGTGACCTCTACCTGCTGGGCAATAGCCTGATTGGTGAGTTCAAAGGCTTCAAGTCGGGCCACGCACTGAACAACCAGCTTCTGCGCAAATTGATTGAGCAGAAAGATGCTTGGGAAGTCGTGACGTTTGAAGACGCCAGCACTGCACCGATCTCTTACATGCGTCCTGTTGCGGCCGTGTAAGCAAAAACCTCTCTAGTTTTTAAAGGCTGCCTTCGGGTGGCCTTTTTTTATGGGTGCGCCAGGCATGGCGCGTTGCGCGCAAGCGCAACCAGCTTGGCTGTGGTGGCCACGCTGGTGACTTGGAGGTGGACGTCTTCTACACCCGACAAAAGGGAAGTGTTAGCCAAGGGCAATGATGCTGTGGACGGCCGTGCGTTATTTTTCGGTAGTATGCCAAGTGGCGCATCAGAAGATTTTCAGGGTTAACAGATCCAGGTCAAAATGGCTTTGCAGCATCACCAGCAAGATCAGTGACGTGCATGTCGCCTGACCTACAACCCCCGGATGGATCTGCTGAGCAGCCGGCAGTCATTGCTCGGAGCCCGTGCTCACGGCCTGCAAGGTACTGCGCACCTGGCCTGGGCTACTACCGGTGACGCGCCGAAACCAGTGACCAAACGAATCGCCCGAGGCAAATCCCAGGTGCTGCGCCAGGGTCTCGTTGGTGTTCTCGACCGCCAGGCCACGGTATGCCTCCACGAGCAGCAGACGGTTGTGCCAGTCCGTATAACGTAAACCGGTATCCTTGCGAAACAGACGTGCCAGAGTCCGCTCGGTGGCGCCTACCTCGCGACCCCATTCGGTCAGGTTCCTACGCATCCCAGGCTTGGCAATCAGTTGCTCGGTGACACGCTTGAGCCGTGCGTCACGCGGTAAAGGCAGGACCATATTGCTGGGCGCCAGTTCTTCGATGTCCTCGAACAACAATTGCAACATGCTGCCGCGCCGTTGTTCGGAAAGCGGCCGAGTGCTTTCCTCGGCCAATCGGTCGCACAGGGCGATAATCAGCAGGGATGCATCGATCAGCTTGATGCTCGGAGAGAAGCGTTCGCACAACTCCGGGCCAAGGTACAAGACCGTGAGGTCTACCTGGGTGTAAGCCTCACCAGAGTGCAAGGTCTGTGGCGGAATCCAGACCGCCATTCCCGGTTTGAGCAACCAGCGTTGCTCAAGGGCATTGCCATGGAGCACGCCCTTTTTCACTAACACGAATTGTCCGAGGTGGTGTCGATGAGGCTCGCTCTCCCCATCGGCCATCTTGGTCAACTGCCTTTCAATAACTAATGCTGTGTGATCCATGTCAGCGAAATGCATTGCTACTCCGTCTACCTTTGTTGCGGTCCGCCGCGCGAAGGCAGTCCAAAGGCAAAGAGTAAACCGACCGTCATCAAAAGACCTAGCAGCAGGAAAGTGATCTGGTAGGCCAGGTTGGGCGGCAGGTACAGCGCAATAGCCACCATCGCATTGACGCCGAACGCCGCGCCAAGGT
>NZ_JBFTLU010000105.1:0-11272 GCF_056396605.1 Pseudomonas sp. 05T35 | reverse complement strand
ATCCATCTCTCCGCGCACTGGAACGCCGTCAAAGGCTTCAACAACAGCGATCTGGACATCGTGTTCATCAATCGGCCCGCCGAAAATCATAGGCGAGTGGTACATCCCAATGTTTAAGAACTCACCCGCAGTTAAAGCGAGTGTTGCAATGTTATTGGCGTTGCTCTTGGGGGGATGCACCACGGGCCTTGGTCAGTCACTGCCTTATGACGCGTGGAGTCTTAATTTCTTTGGCCGACCTTACATGGAGGTCTGGATTGAAACGGCGGATGTCGTGGATATCAATGGACGCGTGTTCCGCGGCGCAGGTAGCGGAGGAGTGTCTACGGGTTATCCCCGCGCGCTCAGCAAAGGGATACCTGAGAAGTTTCTTGGCAAACCCAAAGGATGGCCTGAACACCCAACGGGCAGTGGCCGACGCGTTACTGGTGCTGATCTACCCCGCTTGGTCTACGTACGCTGGCAGTCGCTGGCCGAACCGCAGACCTATGAAGCGTACATCGAAATTCCAGAGTCGGCTCGAACTACCATGCTCAAGGGTGAAAGAGCTTTTTGTGGCGCTGATGGCAAATGGATAACGGATTATCGAAGCAGACTTATAGTTGGCCTAGTACCTGGCGGTATCGCCAAAGTGTATTTGGGTGGCCCTTGTCTGAAGGCAACCGAGGTCACCCGCGTACAAGGCACTATTAACCCCGAAGGCCCCTACGGGGGCACGTCCAATGGAAAACATCGGCCCCTGTCTGAAGAATCCAAAGCCTACATCGAAAAATTCGGCATCCCCTATGGAAGCTGGTAGATATGTAAATTAGCGCCCAACAGAATGGCGGATAACCCGCAGTTACTGGTGAAGCAAGCGCTGGATCACTTGCCAGCGCAGGAGATGGCGACGCATAGCGCCAAGATCATCCCCACGCAACACGTGGGGATGCTCAAGGCCCTACAAAAACTCAATCAAACGTTCGGGCAAGGTACCGGTGCCCAGTCGCCCAGGTCCGGGTTTTTGCACATGCTGTTGACCTGAGTGGTGCCTGCGCTGGCGACTTGCTTGCTTTCGGCCTGTTTGGCTTGTGCCGTCTGCAGGGTTTTCTCGGTGGTGACCGCTTCTTTCGGCACGGTAGGCAGTACCGGTTTTTTCGCCGGTTTCACTGCTTTTTTGCCCTTGGTCGGGGTCACGGCCGGCGTGGTTTCGGCGGTCGCCACGGTGACGACGTCGGTGCGCTGCACGCCAACCTGCTGCAGGTCTTTTTCGTAGGCCTGGGTGTAGTTGTTCAGGTCTTCGCTGGCTTTACCGTTCACCGCGACGATCAGGTCGTTGGACTCTTTGAGGCCAGAAACAATTTCTGCCAGGCGCTTGCGGCCCTCGATGTCATTGACGGTTTTGGCTTTGCGGTCAGCGACCAGTTTGGTGAACGCGCTCTGGTAGCACTGCTGGGACGCCTTGGCGTACGCGGTGCTGCGGTCGATGTCGGYGGCGCGTTTATTGACGTCGGAGGCGTAGGAGGCGATGCGCTGGTTGTCATCGGCGATCTGCTTCTGGCGCTCGTTGTAGTAACCGACCGCGCCGCCCGCCAAGGCACCGCCCGCTGCACCGATGGCGGCATTGCGGCCACGGTTCTGGGAATCGGTCAGGGCGCCCAACAGTGCACCGCCGACAGCGCCGACGGCCGCGCCGGTGACGACCGACTTGGTCATGTTCGAATCGGTGGCACGCAGGTGCTGCACTGGCTCGTAGCAGTTCGGGTAGTACTCGACCTTGGTGCTCGAGGCGACCTTGGAGGTCGGCGACGTGGCGCAACCGGTCAGTACGGTGCTGAAGCCGACGGCAATCAGCAGCAAATGACGCTTGGAAACTGAGGCAAAAGGTTTACGAGAGGAAAGCATAGTGATGTTCTCTTTTAAGGTTTGACCCGCTCAGCACAGCCCACCGCCGTCTGAGTCCCTTCCAAAGCTCGCTGTACAACAAACGATCAAGACCGCTGATCGTTCGATGCGAGCAATTCCTTCAATATCGCCGCCGGGTCGGCTCGTCGTTGCTGACGATAATCACCGACATGGCGAACGAATAACGTCGCGCGCGCCACCAGGCTTTTGCCCAGTACCGGCTTGCGCTCCAACTCTTCCTTGATGCGTTGAAACTGCGCCTGGATCACGGCATCGGTGTAGCGCGTGCCAGTCGCCAGGTTGTCGATGTAGATCGCCACCGCGCCATCCAGCGCGCTGCGGCCGTTGTCGATAGCCATGGCGAACAGCTTGGCGCTGGCCTCGTCCTTGGCATCCACGGCCTGCTGACGGCTCTTGTGCAGATTGGTCAGGCGAATGTTGTAGTTGTTGATGGTCTCGGCCACCAGGGCCGCCGACTGGATCAGGTTGCCGGCCGCCTCCTCGCGCTGTTGGGCGATGAGCGAGACGTTGCGCTTGAGCTCTTCGTTGACCAGCCCCAACTCGGCTTGCAGACGCGGATCGACGCTGACGGCAATGATGCTGTCCAGGCGTTTGGTCGGGTCCTGGGCGTCGTCGATGGCATCGGTCAGCGAAGCCAGCCGGCCTTCTTTCTGCCATTGGGCAAACAGTTCCTTGTAGCGCGAACGGGGCGCCGACAACGCGCCAATCGCGACCCGGAAGCCGGTGGTTTCGTTGTTTTGCTCGGTGCCGTCGGCGGCGAACAGCGGATACTCGCGACGCATCCCGGTGAACAAGGTGCCCTCGCCTTCCAGATAATTGCCGCCCTTGACCACGAAGCCGCCATAGGTGCCCTGACGGCGTCCGGCATGCACGAGCTGGAAGGACTCCTGGACCATCTCGGCGGCGTTGCCGATCACGTCGAACAAACCGATGGGGTTGGGCAATTTGGTACCGATCGGCATCAGCCGCGCAGCCTGGCCGGTGCCGCCGGCGACCTGATTGAAGACCGCCCAGTCCGCCAGTGGCCCGTCGCTTTCGCTGCCCTGCAGACGGCGGGGAAACAGGCGCCCTTCCAGATCCTGACGGCTGACGGCTTGCCCGCCCCGGGCAGCGAACTCCCATTCGACTTCGGTCGGCAAGCGCACAAAACCCAGCCCGCCCTCCTCTGCCGAGGTGCCGCGACCGCTCACCGGCAGCAGGTCTTTGTGGTATTTCATCAGCCAGGCGCTGTACACCGCCGAGAAGCGTTCAGCCTCGAATCGCGACAGCTTCACCTTGGGCAAACGCCCGGCCATGCCTTGCGGAATTTCAGCCTGCAACGCCTCGCAGGCCGGCGCCGGCTCGCCGCTAGCCAACGATTGTGCCTGGGCCATGACTTGAGCGTATTGGCGGGCGGTGACTTCGTATTTACCGATGAAGTAGAGCATCGGTTTGAGCGGAGTGTTGGCGTCGGTCTTGGGCATCAATGGGGTGATGCTCTTGCTCCAGTCCTTGGGCAGATCGTTAAGGGTGAACTGGCCATTGATGAAGTCCCGGCGATAACCGGATATGAACGACTGCTGATAACCGGCCTCGCCTTCGCTGAACGGGTAGCCGAGACTGATCTCGCGATCGTCCAGACTGCCCTGGGCCAGGATGTAGACATAACGGAACACCATCTGCCCTTCGCACGGCAACGGCAGGCTGACGTCATCGGGCAACGGCTTGGGGTTGTCCAGTTTGTCGGTGCCTTCATCAGCCCAGACCATGCCGGCCAGGCTCAGCGCCATGGCGGCGCCCAGTAACTTATACATCTCGGATTCCTTCACACGCCTGGATACGCGCCACTCGCCAGCCACCACAGAGCGCCGCCACGGCGCTGACGCCGAACACTGCCGCCAGGGCCAACGCGTAGTGACGCGCCAGCAGATGGCTGGCGTACTCACCCGGCATCTGCACAAATAGTTGGTTCAGGCCCGATTGCGCCAGGCCATACAGCCCGACGCTCAACAGGGCGGCAAAGCCGGCGCTGTACAGTGCCTGTATCACCACAAACAACAGCAACGCCGCCGTGGAAAATCCCAGCAGACGCAACACCGACAACTCTCGACGCTTACGCTCGACCGCCGCCAGCGCCCCGGCAAAAATCGCCGCGAACGCTCCCGCCAAGGCCAATCCGGCGATGATCCAGAACACGATCGACAGGTTGCGGCTCAGCGATTGCACCTGGGCGATGGCCTGGGCCTGGGTCGAGACCAGCAGGTTCTGTGCAGCGAAGTACTGGCGCAGCGGCTCGACATCATTGAGGCTGCGGGCGTACAGGCGAAACGCCGGATACACCCGCTGCTCCGTCACACCCACCGCAACACCTGGCCAACCAAACACAGGCACGGCGCGGCCGTCCCGGTAATCTTCAGCCGCTTCCAGTAACGTCAATGGCGCGAACAATCCTTCCCGGGCGAAGGCTTCCAGCGGCAGCACATGCAGCACCTGAACACGAGTGCGCTGCGCCTCGCCACGCCCGGCCACCTGCCGACCGAAACTGGCCTGCAGCCAATCACCAGCCTTGACCCCGAGTTTTTCGGCGGCGGTCTGGCTCAGCAGCACTTGATCCAGCCCTTGCGGCATCGGCAGACTGCCAAGCAAGGGATCGTTGGCGGCGGTGGGGATCATTTCGACGGTCACCGTCGAAACGTCAGCGCTCAGATCCGCCGTCGCGGCAATCTGCCGGGTGCGTGGCAAGGCGAACGCCACGTCACTGCGCCGGCTCAACTGTTCGATAAACGCGGCACTGAATCGGCCACCACCCAAGGGAATGATTTCCCGGGTGGCCGGGTCGTTTTCCAGGCGCTCGGTCAAACTGCTGACCAGGCCGAATTTCAAGCCGAACAGCACCAGCAGCGGCGCAACCACCGCCACCAGCGCCAGTACCGAACAGGCCGACAGCCACGCATTGTTGCGGTAATCCTGCCAAGCCAGGGAAGCCATCAGCGCGCCACGCATCAGCAAGCCTCCCCGAGGGTGGCGGTAACACCGCCATCGACGTCGCGATGACAACTGATGCGTCGCACCTGCAAACCGCTGGCGCGGGCCAGTGCCTCGTCGTGGGTGGCAACGACGCAGCACACGCTGTGTTCACGAGCCTGGGTTACCAGTAACTGCATCACACGTTCCGCGTTGAGTGGATCGAGGGCAGCGGTCGGTTCATCGGCCAACAACAGGCGCGGCCCATGTGCCAGGGCGCGGGCGCAACTCACCCGCTGCCGTTGGCCGACGGACAAGTCGCGCGGTCTTTTGCCCAATTGTTCAGTGATATCCAACGCCCCGGCCAGACGATCCACGCTGCCGTCGTCTTTCAAGCCGAGCAGTTGGCGCGACAGGTCGATGTTGCCGCGCACGTCCAGAAAATCCAGCAGACCACCGGTTTGCAGCACGTAGCCCAAGTGCCGGCTGCGCAGGTCCGCCAAGGCGCTTTGCGCAGCTGCGCGCCACAGCCCGGCWATGTCCGTCGTGGTTTGGCCGGACGCAAAATCAAACTGCCCGGCCTGGTCCGGAGCCAGCACCAGCGCGAGCAAATCGAGCAACGTGCTTTTGCCGCAGCCACTGGGACCGACCACCGCCAGTTGTTCACCGGCACGCAGTTGCAACCGTGGAATCACCAGGCTGTAGCGCTGGCTGCCAGCGCCCCGGCTTTTGTGCACCGCGCTCATGTTCAGCATCACGGCAGCGTCGACAACGGAACGCGGTACAAGGCATCACCCGGTTCGGCATCGCCGAAACGCACCCAGTTGGCCAAGTCGTTATGGAAGGTTTCGTAGAGGCGGATTTTTGAGTCCAGTTCGTCGATAAAGTCTTCCTGCTCGRCCACGCTCAGGGACAGCCACAAATCCTGGGTCATGTTCAACGACTTGCTGCGGTAGGGCAGCCCTTCCAGGTACTCACCCAGAACCCCGCCATCGGCCAGGTTGCCGCCCTTGCGCAAGGCCGAAGGATCGCGGCTCATGTAGGCACTGGCACTGGCGATTTCCTGGAAGAAATTCTTCGGCGAGGTCTGGGTCTTGCGGGCAGCATCGACGATCAGTTTCAGCGATTGCTGCAAGTCGTTGAGCTGCAGCTTGGTCAGCATCACGCACACCTGGAACGCCGGCAGGGTCGGGTTGGTCAGGTCGCGGTCGGCGGTCCAGGCGCTGACCAGTTGTGGCGCCTGGCTGGCGGCTTTACGCCCCAGGAAGTCCATGTGCATCGCGTAGCCGACGGCTGCCGATTTGTCGGTCAGGCTCGGCGCGGCGCTCAGCAGCGGCACGGTTTGCGGCGTGTTATTGCGCACCTGATGCACCAGGTCGGCAAACACCGAACCGATCTCGTCCACCCGCTCACCCAACTTGCGCACATCGGCGCCCGGTACCGGAATGTACAGGTCGCCGATCTGCGGGTTGGCGTCGGCGGTCAGGGTGCGATATTGGCTTTGCGCACCGGCGTGGGTTTTCTTGCCTGCGTCGCTGAGCAAGTGCAAGGCGTAGATCTTGATCTGCTTGCCTAGCGCAGCCTGACGTACTTCGGCCTCGTTCATTTGTGTGGAGGCATACGGGTCGTTCTTGCGCAGGGCGCCAGCATCGGTGACCAACAGAATTAAGCGCCCACCATAACCGGACCAGTCCATGCCCTCGACCGCTTCCATCACACCGGCAAACGCATCTTCGTTGAACGAATGGCTCGAGACCGTGGTCGCCTTGACCTGCCGCGCCAAGTCCATGAAGCGCTGTGGGTCGCGACCCTGTTCCAGGGTGATCAAGGTTTTAGCGACGTATTCCAGGCCCGGGGTTTTCTTGATGCTGTTGCGAAACCCCACCAGGCCGAAGCTGACACTGTCCAGATCGCCGCGCTCGGCGATGTGGGTTTGCAGTTGGTGTACCACGTCGCGGACCTGATCGATGTAGGGCTGCATGGACACGGTGGTGTCGACGACCAACACCACGGCGGTGCGAAACGCGTCGGCATTGGCGGCACTGATCGGGGTGTTGCCGGCAGTGGTCTTCGGTGCATTGCCGGGGTCGATGGACGCCACGTTCAGCAACTGCACCGGCTGGCCGTTTTCATCGAAACTCTCGCGCGAATCGAAGATCGGCAACAGGTAGAACTGGTTTTGCGGCACCGCGCTGGCGGCCGGTTCCAGGGCCAGCACTTGCTGATTGTCTTCGTGGTTCTGCTGGGCCTTGAGCAACAGGTTTTTTGCAGCCTGCGGATCGGCCAGCAACCGCTCTACTTCACCGGGCTGACGCAGGAACATCACCGGCGCACGGCCAGAACGCTCGGTGAATTTGAGCACCAGGCTTTGCTTCCAGTCGCTGACTTGCTCGGCCGACAACCAGCCATCACTGCGCCCGTCGGTGGCGGTGCCAACGCGCAGCCACGGGCTGCCGGCAACCTCTTTGCGCTGATAGACGTACAGCACGGAAAACGCCGGCAAGGCCTTGCCAGGTGTGGCCCCTGGTTCAGCGGCGAGTTTGGCCCCCGGCTTGCTGAGCACTCGCTGGAACAACGTTTTTTTGCCGGCCATCAAAAGCGGACGCTGACCGTCATCGACTTGTGTCACCACAGGGGTCTTTACGGGTGGCTCTGGTGCAACCACTGCCGGTGTCGTGTTGGCCGGTGGCACTGAAACAACCGGCGTCCTGGCATCTGCTTCGACGTCACCAGACAACCACCAATAACCTGCGCCGCCCAAGGCCAATACCACGGCTACCGCAACGGCGGCAAGCGCGAACACCGGCCCCTTGCGCTGCTCCGAAGCCGGGGGGTGCGGCGTCGACTTCACCGTCGCCGCAACAGGCCTGGCTTGAGGTTGTGGCTGCGCGGGGCTGGTCGGAATGTCGATGGACACCGGCGTCAGCCCCGCCAGGTCATTGCTCACCGGAAGGGGCAACGGCCGGATTGTGGTTGCTTCAACCGATTCCCTGGGCAGATTATCCAGCGCCTGCAACAACGCCTTTGCATCCGGGAAACGCTCGGCCGGATCCTTGGYCAGCAGCTTGCGCAGCACCTCTTGATAACGGCCGTGGTGCACCGGCAGCTCCGGCAGCGGTTCGGTCAAATGCGCCAGGGCCGTAGAGAGCGCGTCGTTGCCGGTATACGGCAGTTTGCCGACGAGAATTTCGTAGAGCACCACGCCCAGGGCATAAAGATCAGCCCGGCCGTCAATGTCCTGGCCGCGCGCCTGTTCCGGGCTCATGTAGCTGGGCGTGCCAACGGCGAAACCCGCTTGGGTGAACTGGGTGCGGTCGTCCAGCGACTTGGCGATGCCGAAGTCCGAGAGCACCGCTGTGCCATCGGCGCGGAACAGAATGTTCGCCGGTTTGACGTCGCGATGAACCAGCCCCAGCCCATGGGCATAGCCCAGCGCCGAGGCGATCTGGCGGACGTAGATCAGGCCCTGCTCCGGCGTCAGGCCGGCGGCGATGCGCTCCTTGAGCGTGCCGTTGGGCAGGTATTCCATGGCCATGTAATACAGCTCACCGACATTGCCGATGTCATGGATGGTGACCGTATGCGGGTGAGACAGGCGCGCCAGGGTTTTGCCTTCGCGCAGGAAGCGCTCGCAGAAACTCGGGTCGGCTGCCAGCGCAGCGGCCATGACCTTCAACGCCACCTTGCGCTCCAGCGAGCGCTGGGTCGCCAGGTAAACACTGGCCATGGCGCCTTCGCCGATTTCACCGTCGATGTCGTAGCCTGGGATCAACATGTTCGCAGTGAGGTTCATGAAGGCACCTTCACGACGATGACGGTGATGTTGTCCGGACCGCCACGCATCAGGCCCAGGGACACCAGGCTGCTGGCGATTTCTCCGGGCTCGTCGTGGTTCAGTACCTCGGCGATCTCATGGTCCTCGACGGTCTTGTTCAGCCCGTCGCTGCACAACAGGTAACTGTCGCCGGGCATCAACAGCAGCTCGACCATCGCCAAGTCCAGTTGCGCATCGACCCCGATGGCGCGGGTGACAATATTGGCCCGTGGATGCACCCGGGCTTCGGCTTCGCTGAGCAGGCCGCTGTCCTGCAAGTCCTGAACGTAACTGTGGTCCCGCGAGATGCCTTCGAGCAGGCCGTCACGCAGGCGATACAAGCGGCTGTCGCCTGCCCACAGACACACCCCGCGCAAGTCACGCGTCGCCAGCAACACCACAGTGCTGCCCATCATGGTCACGCCTCGGTTGGCGGTTTCTTCACGCACGGCGGCGTTGACCCGCAGCAAGTCGTTTTTCAGCGCCGCGGCGTACTCGTCCAGCGATCGGCCCACGGCAATGCTGCGCACGCTGTCGACAATCAGACTGCTGACGTAGTCGCCCGCCGCGTGCCCGCCCATGCCATCGGCGACCACCCACAGGCCTTTTTGCGGCAGGTCCAGGCAAGCGTCTTCGTTAACCTGGCGGACCATGCCGACATGGCTTTTGCTTGCAGACTTGAGGATCCTTCCAACGCTTGAACACATCTACACAACACCTTCTTGGCCGAGCAAAAATTGCGCAAAATCAGCGGCGGCCGGCAGGCCCTGGCACCGCAATAAACCGGGCGCGATGCGCTCCGAACCCTGGCCCCACCACACACTGGCCCCTTCGCAGGCCTGTTCGGCGAGGGCGGTCATTCGCGCCTGCGGATCGGTGACATCAAAGCGGTGCAGACCGGCAAAACGGCTGCTCCGGGTGCGCCGCAGGTACGCCGGGCTACCCAGCGTCTCCAGCCCTGCACCGAAGGCTTCGAAGCTCGCCTCCACGCTCAGGGTGCTCAACATCAATTGCTCGACCTGTTCAAACCAGGCATCCGAACCGCCGATCACTGACGCTGGATCAGCGTCGTGATCCAGCAGCACCGCAACGGTCAGCGGAAAATATCGGCCAACCCGATCGACGCTCGGCATCACCACCCCCACGGCGGCCTGCGGCCCACACACACCGGGCGCGACCATAAAGCGCCATAGCGGACTGACCAGATAGGCATTCAGCCAACGGTCGCCGAGGCTCTGGCTGGCGAGCAAACCCGCCGCCAGCCATGAATCCCAGGGGCCAATAAAACTCTGCGGCAAGCCACGGCTGACAAAGTCCCCGCGACTGGCCAACTTTCCATAGAAACCCGGCGTGCTCATAACCGCTCCGGCAGGCTGAAACCACTGAGCACACGGCTCTTGAACGGGTTGAAGGCGCTGTTGGCCCGCAGCTCGTAAGAGGCGCTGGCGCCGTCGACCCGCAGCCGCAGGTTGAAGCGATCCGGCGAGTTGCCGGCGGTCAGGTCCGATTGCTCGAGCAGGCGGAACCAGGCCCAGGGRCCGTCCAGGGTGATGCCGGACCGACCGCTGGCCGTGGGCGGCATGATCGAGATCCGCACCACGCCAATGCTGCCAGCGTTGGGCCATTGCATGGCGGTCGGACGACTCGGGCCGTGGTCGTAGCTCAATTGCTGGCCATCGAGGTCAAGTAAAAACTGGGTGATGCTGGCGTCCATCGCCACGGGCTTGAGTTCGAAGCGCACCATCGGCTGGGTGCCGCCGGAACGGAAAAATGCATCCCGGATGGTCGCTGCCCGCTGGAAGGTCTGCAGCACGCCCGGGGCGATGCCGAGCTTCTGTGCGGCGCCCGGTTGCCAGCGCCAGGCCTGGGTCGAGGTATCCACATACGGCTGCAGGTATTTTCGGAAGTAGTTGTCCATCACCCCGCCCACACCGAAGAACTGACCGAAATCGTCGAGGGTCGCGTCCCGTGCACTTCCCGGCGACATCGGATAACGCCCGGCCAGGGACTGGCGATAGATGTTCAGCACTTCGCTGGTCCAGGCTGCGTTCAGTTGATTGCGGACTCCACCCATCATGGTGTTGGTGGTGGCGTTGACCACCGACTTGACCAGGCCCTGCACCAACGCCGGTTGACGCTCGGCGTTGAGACTGACCCGTGTCGCGGCAGCCGCGGCCTGGTTCTTGGCTTCGCCGAGCAAGGCGTCGCCGCTGGCGCCGACCATGGCGCTGACCTGCACATACAGGGCGTTCATGTCGGCCAACAGGCCATCGATGGCCGCCGGCTCGCCTTCGTTCTTGCTGACGATGCGGTTGAGTTCGACAAAATGCGCGGTAACTGGATCGTCACTGGTCTCAGGTGTGTTTTGCGTCGCCTGCTCATGGCCGAGCAAGGTGCCCAGGCGCTCCTTGAGCTTGTCGACCCCGCCTTCCACCGGCGCACCCTTGGCGGCCAGCAGGCGTTCTTCCTGTTGCAGGTCGGTTTCCTTCGCCACCGCCACCAGCAGTTTTTTCAACGGCGAAGTCGGCCCGGAAATCACCCGCAGCACATCGGCGGCCTGGGCCACGCTGGTAATCGGCACGAAGTCGATATCAGCCAGCAAGGCGTCCC
>NZ_JBFTLU010000104.1:0-12542 GCF_056396605.1 Pseudomonas sp. 05T35 | reverse complement strand
GCACGATGCTCCGCACCAATCGGTACCGTCAGGCTATAACCTTTGAGCGGATACAGCGGCAGGTGCACACCGGGCAGTGCCAGCAACGGGCTACGGTGGCCGGCGGCGATGACCAGTTGTTCGACCGGCAACACCTCATCAGCCAATTCAATGGCGCTTACCGCACCGTCGACATGACGAATCCCGATCACCGCCCGCCCCAGCCGAAACTCGCATCGGCCCGAGGCTTTCAGCCGCTTCATCAGTTGCTGGCAGAAGGCGTGGCAGTCGCCCACCTCTTCGTCCGGGGTATAAATCGCCCCGACAAACGCAGCATCAGCCAGCGCTGGCTCAAGACGCGCGCTTTCAGCTGGCGACAACACTTGCTGTTGCTGTGGATCGACGAGGCTGTTGCGGGCATGCTCGAAGCTCGCAGCCTGGCGAAAGGTCACCAGTTTGCCGTTGCGCCGCCAATTGAAGCCGTCCAGCGAGTCCTCTTCGCGCCAGCCTTGCAGGGTGGTCTGGCTCAATAGCGCCAGACGTAGCAAATGGGCCGCATTCTGGCGATTCACCGAGGTCCGGCAAGCACCAAGGAAGGACGCCATCCAGCGCCACTGCGCCGGGTCGAAACGCATGCGCAGCTTCAGCGGCGAATCCCCTCGCAGCATCCAGCCGATGGCCTGTAACGGCACGCCGGCATCGGCCAGCGGCGCAACATAGCGATAGGACAATTGGCCGCCGTTGGCAAAACTGGTTTCGCTGCCCAGCGAGTCACGGGCCTCGACCACCGTCACCTCAAAGCCATCGCGAACCAGCGCGTAAGCCGTTGTCAGGCCAATCACCCCACCGCCGATGATGCAAACTCGCTGAGCCATGTCAGTCCTTAGTCATTGTTGAGACGGGCCTGAGGTTAGAGCCAGGTGACAGGCGCCGAACAATGAATAAAGATGCCTGACCCATAAGCAAAGGTTATGGAATCGCCATGCGCCTTCGACACATCGAGATTTTCCAGGCCATCCGCCAGACCGGTTCGGTCAGCGGCGCCGCGCAATTACTGCACGTCTCGCAGCCTGCGGTGACCAAGGTGTTGCAGCACGCCGAGCAACAACTGGGCTTCCCGCTGTTTTTGCGGGTGCGTGGTAAATTGCAGGCTACGCCTGAAGCACTGGAACTGGAGCGCGAGGTCGACAAGGTCACTGAAAGCCTGCAAGGAGTGCGACGCCTGGCCCAGAGCCTGCGCCGCGAGCCGGGCCACAGCCTGCGGATCGGCGCGACACCGGCGCTGGCCCTGTCGCTACTGCCGCCGGCGGTCAACGAGTGGACCCGGCGTTACCCGGACATCGTCTGCGAACTGTCCAGCGCCCACAGCCGCGAATTGATGCAGAACCTGCTGATGCGTGAAATCGATGTCGCGCTGACCCTGCAACAACCCGACCACCCAGGGCTCAAGGCCCAGGCGTTGGCCTGTGGGGTGCTGGTAGCGTTGGCGCCGAGCGGTTACTGGCCTGAGGTAGACCAAGGCAAGCCACTGCCATTGATGGCCTTGGCCGATGCGCCTTTGATTGGTCTGTCCAGCGCCGATCCGTTGTCCGCCAGGCTCGACAGTTACCTGAAAGCCGTCGAGCCACCGCCACGGGTCAGCATCTCCGTGCAGACCTATTCATTGGCGCGGGCCATGGTCGAATCCGGTGCCGGGCTGGCGGTCATCGACCCGTTCACAGCCCTCGGTGCCTCACCGAGGACTACGACCATCCGGCCATTGGCGCCGCCGTTGCCGATCACTTTGTACGCCGTGACCCGCGTTGACGAGCCACCGCCGCACACCCTGAGCGATTTGCTGACGATCTTCAGCACGCGCGCGCAGGAGCAACTGGATCGGTTGGTGGATCGTTGATGAGCACCAGCTAAAAGATCGCAGCCCGCGACAGCTCCTACAGAGCAACGCGTTCGGCGCAGGAGCTGCCGAAGGCTGCGATCTTTTGCTTCACAAGACGTAAAACAGAATCGCCACAAAGTGCAGCAAGCTGCCGGCGATGACGAACAGGTGCCAGATGCCGTGGGCGTGGCGCAGTCGGCTGTCGAGGGCGAAGAAGATGATGCCGACGGTATAGAACACCCCGCCCGCCGCCAGCCAGGCAAACCCGATAGTGCCCAACGCCGCCAGCAGCGGCTTGACCGCCACCAGCACGATCCAGCCCATCACCGCATAGATCACGATCGACAGAATCCGCGCCTCGGAGCGCGGTTTGATCTCTTGCAGCATGCCGATCACCGCCAGCCCCCAGACAATCCCGAACAGCGTCCAGCCCCACGGTCCGCGCAAAGTCACCAGACAAAATGGCGTGTAACTGCCAGCGATCAGCAGGTAGATCGACAGGTGATCGACCTTCTGCATGATCACCTTCGCCCGCCCGCGCACGCTGTGATAAACCGTCGAAACGCTGTACAGCACCAGCAAGGTAAACCCGTAAATCGCCACGCTGACAATCTTCCAGGGGCTGCCGTCCAGACTGGCAATCACCAACAACCAGACCGCCCCGACACACGCCGCAACCGCCCCGAACAAATGGCTCCAGGCGTTGAATTTTTCTCCGTGATACATGTGTCTCCAACCTCAAAAAATCACTGCAACATCGCACAAGCCTCAGGCTTGCAGCCTGAGAGCGCAATGTTTCAAATCAAATGTCGTGGACGAAATCGGTCCCTTTGTGGGACTTATCGTTCCCCAAAAGGGAGCGTTCAACTCACTGCGCAACCAACCCCGCCCCCACCAACAACTCTTCCAGCGCCAGCAGGTCCGGGACTTTCGCCACGTGTTCGGCGACCTGTACCGCAGCGTGTTCCAGCGAGCACAGCGGCACGTCGACGTAGCTCAACTGGCTGTCGAGCTTGTAGGAGCGTGGAATGCCTTGCACCAGCAAGGCGATGAATTTGAGGTGCGGGCGCCCGCCGAGGGCGTTGAGGACGACGATGCGCGCGCGGTCGCCGATCACGGTTTTGTTGCCGCAAGCCGATTCGAAACTCAACAGCGGGATTTTCCGATCACGCCAGGTCACCAGGCCCAGGTACCAGGGCGGTGAGTCGAGGTCAAAGGCACCGGGCTGATAGTCGATCAGCTCGGCGACGGCGACATTGGGCAGGATCAGGTTGCGATCGGCCAAGGGCAACAGCAGCCCGGTAAGGTTGCTGGTGCGGTGCTCAAGCATGGGTTTTGCTCCACAAGGCGATGCTGTCGAGCAACACCGATTCCTGGTACGGCTTGCCGAGGTAGTCGTTGACGCCGATAGCCATCGCCCGGTCGCGGTGTTTCTGGCCGGTGCGCGAGGTGATCATGATGATCGGCAGGTGCTGCAACCGTGGATCGTTGCGCACCTGCATGGCCACTTCAAAACCATCCATGCGCGGCATTTCAATGTCCAGCAGCATCAGGTCAGGCATGTGCTCTTCGAGCAACAGCATGGCGTCGACACCGTCCTTGGCAGTCAGCACGTTCATGCCGTGGCGTTCGAGCAGGCGGCTGGTGACCTTGCGCACCGTAACCGAGTCGTCGACCACCAGGACCAGCATCGAACGCTGCGGCTCGGCCTCGGTGACCGGCTCCTGAATGACCCGCTGCGGCGACACGTGCGCCTGCATGGCGCGGATATGCGTCAGCAGGTCGAGAATCAGCACCACCCGGCCATCGCCAAGAATGGTCGCGCCGGACAAACCTTGCACCGCCGCGAACTGCGGGCCGAGACTTTTCACCACGATTTCCCGGGTACCGGTCGTCGCATCGACCTGCACCGCGATGCGCCGCTCGTTGCACTGCACCAGCAACACCGGCAACGGCAGGCTCTGGCCCAGCAGTTTCGGGCGGACGCTGGTCTTCAGCAGCTCGCCGAGGTAACACAGTTCATAGCGTTGCCCGSCGTATTCATATAGCGGTGGATCGAGCTGGTAATAGCCCTCCAGCTCAAAGGGCAGCACGCACACGATGCCTTCGATGGTGTTCAGCGGGATCGCGTATTGATCCTCGGCACACTGCACCATCAGCGCACGGTTGACCGACACGGTGAACGGCAGCCGAATGCGAAAGTGCACGCCCTGTCCCGGTGTCGAGTCGATGACCATCGAGCCACCGAGTTGCCGCACTTCTTCGTGAACCACGTCCATGCCGACGCCACGCCCGGAGATCTGGGTGATTTTCTCCGCCGTGGAAAATCCTGGTTGCAGAATGAACTGCAACACGTCGCGATCGCTCATGTCGCTACCGGGGTCGAGCAACCCGCGCTTGATCGCCTTGCGCCGCACGGCATCCAGCGGCACGCCGGCACCGTCGTCGCGGATGTCGAAAATGATGTCGCCGCCCTCACGGGACAGGTCCAGGGTGATGCGGCCTTGCTCGGGTTTCCCGGCTGCCCGGCGTACTTCGGCAGACTCCAGGCCGTGGTCGACAGCATTGCGCAGCATGTGCTCAAGCGGTGCCGCCATACGTTCCAGCACATTGCGGTCCATCTCGCCTTCGGCGTTCCCGACAATGAACTCGACGTCCTTGCCCAACTCGCTGGAGACTTGACGAACGATACGCTTCAAGCGCGGCAGCATCCGTTCGAACGGCACCATGCGCGAGCGCATCAAGCCTTCTTGCAGTTCGGTGTTGATCCGGCCTTGTTGTTGCAGCAGGTTCTCGGCGTCGTGGTTGCAGCGGTCGAGGGTTTCCTTGAGGTCGAGCAAGTCGGAAGCCGACTCGAACAACGCCCGCGACAACTGCTGCAACTGCGAGTGACGGTCCATTTCCAGCGGATCGAACTCTTCGTAGCCCAGGCGCTCAGCCTCAACCTGCTGCCGACTGAGAATCCGGCCCTGGGTTTCGGTATCGAGCCTGCGCAGTTGATCGCGCATGCGCTCGATGGTGGTTTCCATCTCGCTCAGGGCAACGTGGGCATCGTTGACTTGCTGCTCGATACGCCCCCGAAAGATCGAGGTCTCCCCGGCCAGGTTGACCAGATCGTCCAGCAGCTCGGCCGAGACCTTGACCATATCGGCGCCAGCATCCGGTTGCAGCGCTGTGGCCTCAGGCTTGGCCACCGGTGCGACTTCAACCACCGGAGCCGGCGTCGAGGGMTTGTCAGCCGATGGGTGAGTGAAGGCCTTGATCGCGTCGATCAGGCTGTCAGCCGGCAGCACCGGCTGACCGGCGCGGGTCGCATCGAGCATCTGCGCCAACCGGTCATGGCTGCGTTGCAACAGATCGAACAGCGCCGGTATGGCGTGCAGCAAGCCGGTCGACAACCCTTCGTAAAGAAATTCCAGCTCATGGGCCAGGTCGCCAATCGGGGCGATTTCGACCATTCGCGCGCCGCCCTTGAGGGTGTGCAGGTCGCGCAGCAGGGTTTCCATTTCCTGACGGTTCTGTGGGTCTGCCTGCCAGCGCGACAGCGCCGCGCCCGAACTGTCGATGATGTCGAAACCTTCCTCGAGGAAGATCTCCAACAGTTCCGGATCGTGGCTCGCCGCATCATTCGCAGCCGCAGTCTCGACCACATCGGCCGTACTGCCAGTGCTTTGTCGAAATTGCTGGATCTCCTCGATCAGCGTACCCGGATCGCTCAGTGGCTGATGGTTCTGCAACTGCTCGAGCAACATCGCGAGGCGGTCGTGGCTCTGTTGCAGTAACACCCCGAGCGCTGGCGAATGACTGAAGCGCCGGTCGACCAGTCCTTCATAAAGGCTTTCAAGTTCGTGGGCCAGATCGCCGACCGGCCCAACCTCGGCCATCCGCGCGCCCCCCTTGAGGGTGTGCAAGTCGCGCTGCAACGACGACAGYGGCGCAGCGCTCTCCGGATCATTGAGCCAACGCTGCAAGGCTTGTCCGGCGCTTTCGAGGATATCCACCGCTTCTTCGAGAAAGATCGAAACGATTTCATCGTCAATCGTCAACGCCTGCGCCTGCGCCAGCTCGCTGGTGGCACTGCCCAGTTCGGTAATGCTCAGCGTGCGGCTGCCATCGCTGCGAATCAGGCCCATGGCCGACGGATCAAGACCCTCATTGAGCAGATCACGCAAGGCCCGCACCCGCGCCGGTTGCGAGCCGACTTCCTGGCCGGCAGCCAGTTCGTCGAGCATGTTGATCAGCGCTTCGTGAGCGCTTTGCGCCTCGTGGAAGAACCGTTCGTTGACCACCAGGCTGCTTTCTTCCACCGCACCATAGAGATCGAGCAAGGCTTCGCACAGCTCGTCCACCGGATGCAGATCGGCCAAGTGCGCGTTCTCGCCCAGGGTCGTCAATTCATCCAGCAGCGCGCTGAGTTCCTGGCGCTCGCCGGGGTGTTGCTGCCAGCGCTGCAACAGGGTTTCGGCGTCCAGCAGGATGTCCATGCCCTGGGCCAGGAATTTGTTGATCAGTTGCGGATCACGCTTGATCCGCAGCCCCGTGTTCGGCGCATTGAGGATGGCGTCCAGACGCTCGGCAAGCAGTGCCTGAGTGCGCCCGATCAAGTCTTCGGCGCCCCTGATCGGCGTCAGCGGATCACTGTTCAATTGCTTCAGCCCGCACCGAAACAGATCGCCGGCTTCGAGCAGCAGCTCGACTTCGTCCAGGTCCAACGCAATCTGGTGCGCCTTGTACTCGCGGGCCAGATGATCGAACGGCGCCGCCAGTTCGGCAATCGGCAACACACCTGCCATCGAAGCGCTGCCCTTGAGGGTGTGCAACGCGCGCTGCAACTCATCGCTGGCCTGCAACGGCACGTGCTCGGCGGCCCGGTCGAGAAAACGGTCGAGGCTCTGGAGGTGAGTTTCAGCTTCGTTGCGAAAGATCTCCAGCAACTGCGGATCAAGTATCTCGCCGTCCTGCAGCGCAGTGCCCGGCAGGGTTTCATCACCCTTCGCCAGGGCATGGGCGCGAGCGGCCAGGCGGTCGACATCTACACGCTGACGCTGGGTGTTGGCGGCGAACTCAGCAATCAGTTCAGGGAGCAGTTGCAGCACTTCATCCAGCAGTTGATAAACCGGCGGACCCGGTTCGACACTGTGCTCCAGCACCCGGTTGAGCAGATTCTCCAGCGCCCACGCCAACTCGCCCAACACCAGTGCGCGGACCATTCGCCCGCTGCCTTTCAACGTATGGAAAGCGCGACGCAACTCGCTCAGGACCGAGGCGCTGTCGGGGCTGGCCACCCAGCGCGGCAAGTATTCGCGCAGGATATCCAGGACTTCATCGGTCTCCTCGAGAAAGACTTCGCGCAGCTCGGTATCCACCGGTTCTTCATCGGCCGGTGGCGGCAACAGACTGCCCGGAGTGATCAGCGCGGGCGGATTGACGGCACGGGCCGGGCTGGCCAACACCTCGGCCAGCGACTGGGCAATCTGCGGGTTATCCAGCGCCGGCAGATCCGGCATCACCAATGCCAAGCCTGGGCTCAGCACGTCTTCGGGCAACGGCACAGGCACCTCGCCGGGGAAATACCCCAGAGCCGCCAGGCTTTGCTCGGCGACATCGAGGATCTTYTCGCCGGGCGCCTCGGGGTCTTCGCTCAAACGCTCCAGGTAATACTCGATGCTGGTAATGGCGTCGGCCAGACTGTCGAGTTGCGGCCAATCGGGACGCGTCCGGTCTGCCAGCAGATGCTCGCGAATGAAACCTTTGCAGGCTTCCAGCAGGCTCGCCGCACGGCTCAACGGAATCATCGCCAACGCGCCACGCACCTGGGTCAGCACAGCTGGAAGCGGCTGCAAGAGCTGACGATCCCAATCGCTGTCGATGTAGTCGACAATCATGTCCTTGGCCTGTTGCAGGCAGATTCGCGCTTCCTTGATGACAATCTGGTGGATTTGCGTCAGGTCGGTGGTCGGCAACCGGCTCTCTTCGCGGTTTTCCTCGACGGTGCCAACCATTCCAGCCAGGGTCGCCTCGACGTAAAGCAGGGCACCGGCGACATCCATCAGGGTCGCATCGTTCGGCTCGCGCTGGCCTTGGGCAAGGCTCAGGACCACCGCCAGTTGATCGATGATCACCTTGCGCGGTTGACCGAAGCCGAGTACCGCCAGGGTGTCGGCGATTTGCCGCAGTGGCGCCAGCAGGCTGTCGAGGTCCGAGACATGTTGACGGTCGCTGCGCACGAACAGGTCCAGGCGCTCCTTGACCCGCACCAGCTCTTCGCAAAGCGCGGCCAGCACCGAGCGCATCGCGTCGCGGGCCGGGCCGGCCAGACGGGCGCGTTCTTCATCGACCATTGCACTGTCGGGCAACGCGTCGTCCAGGGCATAACGCTCTTTCATGGCTTGCATCTGCGCAGTGGGATGTTGTGCCTTGGCAATGTAGAACAGCAGGCTTTTGAGCAGCTCAGGCGGTGCCGGCTGATTGATTTCCGAGATGCCGTGTTCAAGCAGGCGCTTGAGTTCCTTGTCAGAGTCCTTGAACAGGCTGCGCAGCGCCGGACTATTGGCGACACTGCCGCTGAGCATGCCTTCGACCAGCGCCGAAGCGATCTGCCACAACGGCCCCAAGGGTGCGCCGTCGCACAGCGTTTCGAGATGTGCAAAGACCTTGGCCAGATAGCCGAGATTGGCGGTGTCGTCCTGTTCGCGAAGCAACCCAACCAGCCCCATCTGCAACATTTGCCGTAATTTGCGCAGCACATTCGGCAGCTCGGCCGGCTCAAGCATTGCCAGCGTGTCGTCATCCAATTCGGGAAGCGCTTGCCACTGCGGGCTGAACAGGCTGGTTTCCGACAACAGGCTTTCGCCACGGGCGCTGCGCAGGTCGTTGATCAACGGCAAGACCACCAACGGCAAGTCACGGCGGGCACTGTGCACGCGGTCGAGGTAAATCGGCAGTTGGCCGAGGGCTTGTTGCAGCAGGCGAATGGCTTCATCGCGGTGGCTGACGCGGTTTTGCTGCAACGCTGCCGCGAGCTGCTCCATCTCTTCGGCGAGCAGCGCCGCGCCGTAGAATTCGACCATCTGCAAACTGCCGTGAACCTGGTGAATCCCCGCCAGGCACTCCTCGATCGCGTGCGCCGTCAGTGGTTCTTCGACCCGGTTGTCGAGGGCCATGCTTTCAAGGGCAATAAACGCCTGCTTCAACGTTTCGGCAATTTCGCCCTTGACCCATTCGAGGGCCACATAGTCGTGCCGATCACCCATAACCACTCCCATCAAAATGCTTTTCCAGCAGGCACCGTTCAAGCCTTGTCGGCGCTGCGCTCAGGCACCGCCGGCAAGGTGAAACCAGACACCGAACGCCGCAGCTGGCTGGCCATCTTCGCCAGGTTGCCGATGCTCTCGGCAGTGGCCGTGGAGCCCGACGAGGTCTGCGTGGTGATCTGCTGGATCACGTTCATCGTCAAGGATATCTGACCCGCCGAAGACGTCTGTTGCTGCGCCGCGTTGGAAATACTCTGGATCAACGCTGCGAGCGTTTTCGATACGCCTTCGATTTCTTCCAGGGCCACCCCCGCATCCTGCGCCAGTCGCGCGCCGCGCACCACTTCGGTGGTGGTCTGCTCCATGGAAATCACCGCTTCATTGGTGTCAGTCTGGATCGCCCGCACCAGGGTTTCAATTTGCCGGGTGGCCGCCGACGAACGTTCCGCCAGCCGCTGGACTTCATCGGCAACCACCGCAAAACCGCGCCCGGCATCACCGGCCATGGAGGCCTGGATCGCTGCGTTCAGCGCAAGAATATTGGTCTGGTCGGCAATGTCGTCAATCAGGCTGACGATGTCGCCGATTTCCTGGGAAGATTCGCCCAGACGCTTGATCCGCTTGGCCGTGTCCTGAATCTGCTCGCGGATATTGTCCATGCCGTGAATGGTGTTGTGCACCACCTCGTTGCCCTTGTTGGCGATCTCCACCGAGCGCTCGGCAACGGCGGACGACTCGGCGGCATTGGCCGAAACCTGATCGATGGACTGGGCCATCTCGTTGATCGCCGTCGAGGCTTCGGAAATCTGCTGGGCCTGATGCTCCGAGGCCTGGGCCAGGTGCATCGCGGTCGCCTGGGTTTCCTGCACTGCGGCAGCGACCTGGCCGGCCGTCAGGTTGATGGTCGCGACCAGATCGCGCAGCTGATCGACCGAGTAATTGATCGAGTCGGCAATGGTCCCGGTGAAGTCTTCGGTCACCGATGCCGTGACCGTCAGGTCGCCATCGGCGAGGTCTTCGATCTCGTCGAGCAAGCGCATGATCGCGTTCTGGTTACGTTCGTTCTTCTCGGCAGTTTCCCGCAACTGGCGATTGGTTTCACGGACCATCACCAGGCCGATCAGGATGATTGACATCAGTGCCAGCAAGCCCAGCACGTAGCCGCCGATGGTATCGGTCGAACGCCCGCCCACCATGTTTTCGAAGCCGTTGGCCAGGTGCGAGGCTTCATCGAGCAAGGTCTGCGACAGGTTGAAGATGTTGCCTRCCGACTCACGGACCTTGAACAGTTCAGGCGAGGTTTCGAGGATCTCGTCGACAGAGCCCGAAACAAACTCGAACAGCTCGGAAATTTCGGTCAGCCGGGCACGCGCGTCATGGTCCTCGACCTGGCTGATCTTCAGGGTCGGATTGCCCTGGAGCATGCCGTTGAGCACCTGACCGAAGCGCGCCGCATCACGGCCAAAGGCGTCGGCAGCCTGTTGGGCATTTTCGTCGCCGACGAGCACCGTGTTGACCGCGCCCAGGATCCGTTCGGCCAGCAACGACTGGCGCTGAGCCATGGCGACCTGAGCAGCAGGTGCGCCGCGCTGGAGCAGGATTTCGACGACTTTTTCGTACTCGACCTGCAACTGCGGCACGGTCTCGGCCAGGGTCGCGGCGACCTGATGCAGCGACAGCACAGTCTGTTCGCTGGAAAGGATCGCATCGGTATTTTTCAGCAGGCGCTCCCAGTCCAGTTGCACCGCGCGCATTTCCGCGTGTACCGCGTGGGGTGCTGGTGGCAGACCGGTGGTCGGGTCACCTTTCTTCAGGTAACCCCAGCGTTGGGCGAAGTCGTTGCGCGAATCGCTCAGCAGCTTGAACGCTGCCGCTTTGCCGGCCGCCGCTTCAGTGGCGTTCTTGGCGATGCGCTGGGACAGCAGCGTTATCGTTCATTCGCGAGCAGGCTCGCTCCCACACGGGATCCGTGTCGTACCGGTTAGATGGCCACATCCATGAACCGTGGGGACTGCACCAGGGCAAACGGGCTGAAGACCTGCCACCGTTGCTCGCGCTCGAACTGTCCCTTTATGAACGCCGCCATTCCACCCTGAGCGTCCAATGACGCCGGCTCGAAACTGGCCTGGTCAAAGTGCTGCATGCCGAGCACCTCATCGACCATCAACCCGACGAACACCTCTTTATATTCAACGACCAGTACGCGCCGCTGTTTGCGCTGCGTAGACAGCTCAACCCCGAGGAAACCGCACAGGTCCATGACCGGCAACAGTCGTCCACGCAGGTTACCCACGCCCCTGACCCACGACTTGACCCCCGGCAACAGAGTCAGGCGCGGCTCGTGCAACACCTCGCTGACCTCGCCCATCGGCGCCACGTACCAGTGCTCGCCGAGGCGAAAGCCGATCCCGCTCCAGCCGTGGTTGCGGGTTTGCTGCGAAGGCAAGTCCGCCGCCAGCAGGCGGCAGCGCTGATCGATCTGCAGCAGCAGTTCGAAGGCAGTCAGCGACTCGGCCATGGGTCGGCCGTCAACCCGCCAGCACGTTGTTCAGGGTCTTGATCAGGGTGTCTTCTTCCACCGGCTTGGTGAGGTAGTCCCTGGCGCCCTGGCGGGTGCCCCAGACCTTGTCGGTTTCCTGATCCTTGGTGGTGATGATGATCACCGGGATGTGCCCGGTTTCCGGGTCCTTGGTCAGCTGGCGGGTGGCCTGGAAACCGTTGAGGCCAGGCATGACGATGTCCATCAGCACCGCGTCGGGTTTTTCCTGACGGGCCAGTGCCACACCATCTGCGCCGTTTTCGGCTTTCAACACTTCATGACCGTGCTTTTCCAGCATGCCGGTCAGTTTGTACATTTCGGTCGGCGAATCATCGACGATCAGAATACGTGCCATGGTCTTCCCCATTCTTGTAGACGCCGGGCCCGCTGGCCGAGCGTCACTGTGCGTGTCTTACTGCGGCGTAACAACGGCAAAGCCCGGTACATGGGCCTGGATCGCGCTCAGCAGTTCTTCCTTGCTGAAAGGTTTGGTCAAAAACTGGTCGGAGCCGACGATGCGCCCCTTGGCCTTGTCGAACAACCCATCCTTGGACGACAGCATAATCACCGGCGTGGACTTGAACGCACTGTTGTTCTTGATCAAGGCGCAGGTCTGATAGCCATCCAGACGCGGCATCATGATGTCGACAAAGATGATGCCGGGGTGATTGTCGGCAATCTTGGCCAGGGCATCAAAACCATCAATGGCCGTGATGACCTCACAGCCCACGTTTTTCAACAACGTTTCGGCGGTACGGCGAATCGTTTTCGAATCATCGATCACCATGACCTTCAAGGCGCTGGAATGCTGTTCCATATCTGCTCTACCGTCGCCTTTGCGAATCAATTTGTCGTTTGCGGCTTACCAAGGGCTGAAACCCTTGATGTTCAAGGG